>NZ_JBHTBQ010000033.1:161520-343062 GCF_042664895.1 Iodobacter arcticus | reverse complement strand
CATAAACCTCATATAGGCGAGCAATATTGCTATGGCTAAAATTTTCAGTTGAGTAATATTTATTATTATTTGTGCCATCAAAAAAGAAGCCGAGGAAGATGTCTTGATCGCAGGAGGTACAAGCGTAATCACCGGAGTTTTTGTCTCGCTCTATCTGCTCCGATTTTGCAAAGGAAAGCGGCTCAGCTCTGCAAAGTTCAGTAAATCTCGCTACCATAATTATTCTTCCTGATAATTTATTTCACACATCGCTTTATTTATCTTCATTTCTTTCAAACAATAATCACGCATCTCCACACAATCTTGAGCGGTCCAGTTTGAAGTATTTTCAGGATCACTAGCCGTTCTAATTTTATTAGATTGACATGACGCTCGAAATTCAGCCGCAATTTGTTCCTTCGACCCCAGCCGATACTTCGGCAAATGCTTCCGACACTCTTTCTCCGACAATCTTGCCACACAAGCCGTTAACGCCCCCGCTTTCTCCCTTCCCGCCCAATTGGCATGCCCCGGCTCTACCGGCGAGGCGATTAGCTCCACTTCATGATTGGGATAAAACAACACATAGAGATCACCAGGTGCGCTGTAACGCGGAAGCTCCAGCGTGCGCTCTTGCCTAATCGGCGAAATTTCCTTGGCGCTTCCCTCCTCCCAAGACAAATGATATTTCAAGCCAGGCCGCCATTTTTTAGGCAGCAAAGTGCAACAATTCTTAGCGCCAGGCCCCTCTAACAAACCAACAATCGCACCTCCAACGGCATTATTACTCGCGTCCTTCAAGGTGTATTGCACATCGAGATCATGCTGATAATTCACCGCATCCACCGACACAGTCACGCTATTCGCGTCAACACGCTTCCCCACCGCTTCAGACTCTGCGGGGCGGCAAGCGCTCAGTGCAAGAAGAATCACCCAGTAGCCGAAATGCGCTTTTACCTTAATTAATTTCATTGTTTTGCTCTTATAAAATACGGCGAACCAAGAATGGCCTCATGCAAATGATTAGTAAGCTGCAACAAAGCCCAATCAACCCTGACTTCACCGAATAGTGCAGCGACTTCACCGCCCTTATTGGAAAGAAGATCAACTGAATATTCAGCGACCTTGGCATACGCAGCAGAGAGCATGGAGCTTTTCTCAGCAGACGAAGTGATATCGCCTAGGCGTGCCCACGCCAGGAATATAGGTTTTTCGATAAAAACACCGCTCACCCTGCGGAACCGCCTTAGGCCAGTCTTTATCTTCATCCTTCTTAATGTCCTTTAGCTTTTGCGCTTTAAGCTCTGGCCTGCTGATTTCCAATTTATCTGCGCTTGGAAAGCCTGCATAAACCTCATATAGGCGAGCAATATTGCTATGGCTAAAATTTTCAGTTGAGTAATATTTATTATTATTTGTGCCATCAAAAAAGAAGCCGAGGAAGATATCTTGGTCGCAATCGAGACAAGAAAGATCACCGAGGTTTTTTGATGCAACTTGGTATTCCACACCCTCTAATTTAATAGGATTAGGTCTATTAATAAGCGATTCAGCAAATCGTACCGACATTATTAATCCTTATAAGTAGGTTTACACATCGCTTTATCAGAAACGGCCCATTTCTCATAACATTCCTTTTGCATTTCTTCACAAGCTTGGCGATTTATAGCTTCATTGGAAGATTGAATAATTGCATCTTCTTGACATGTATCCCGCATCCCAGCAGCAACAGCATCGGGAGATCTAGGCCGATACTTCGGCAAATGCTTCCGACACTCTTTCTCCGACAATCTCGCCACACAAGCCGTTAACGCCCCCGCTTTCTCCCTTCCCGCCCAATTGGCATGCCCCGGCTCTACCGGCGAGGCGATTAGCTCCACTTCATGATTAGGATAAAACAGCACATAAAGATCGCCAGGTGCGCTGTAACGCGGAAGCTCCAGCGTGCGCTCTTGCCTAATCGGCGAGATTTCCTTGGCGCCCCCCTCCTCCCAAGACAAATGATATTTCAAGCCAGGCCGCCATTTTTTGGGCAGCAAAGTGCAACAATTCTTAGCGCCAGGCCCCTCTAACAAACCAACAATCGCGCCTCCAACGGCATTATTACTGGCATCTTTTAAGGTGTATTGCACATCGAGATCATGCTGATAATTCACTGCATCCACCGACACCGTCACGCTATTTGCGTCAACACGCTTCCCCACCGCTTCAGACTCTGCGGGGCGGCAAGCGCTCAGCGCAAGAAGAATCACCCAGTAGCCGAGATGGGTTTTTGCTTGAATTAATTTCATTTTTTAACTCGACCTATACGTAGTTCGGCATAAGTGATCAGACATTTTTAAATGCAAACGCATGATTGAACAGTGCAAGATGTTATGCCAAAGGACTTATATCCAGCACTCACTTAGCAAAACGCTGCTTAATTCAATTCCCTCATTCCCGCGCAGACAGAAATCTATCCTTCGCACTGGATCCCCGACAAAAACATTCGGGAATGACGCGTCAATCAGCGTTTCCTTAGTGCTAGCAGCCTGTCGGACTTAGCATCAGTCGGCTGCAAAATCACCTGATTGGCCCATATTTCACCCAATAATTGATAGATAACTCCTTATTGGCGCTGCAAATCCGGCAAAATCTGGTCTCAACCATGCAATTTTTCGCTGCGACCGCCTAAGTCCGACAGGCTGCTAGGGTTTGCAAAAAAATACCATTTAAGCAGAGGTGATCTCAATAAATTTCTCAATACAATAAGCCCGCAGCTCGGCAAAATCAGTCATGCCTGCCGTATGGGCTTCACTGCAAAGCTGTTTTACCAGCGTATATATTTGTGATTCGCTCATAATCAATTCGGCAGTTAGCCCCAGTTTTCTTAATTGCTGAATAATCTGATCAGGCTGAGAAACATCAAGCATCAGGGTGAATTGCTGCTCTGTAATACAAAGAGGAGAATCATTAGGCTTTAATTGATCGCACCCCTTTAATTCAACCATCTCCGCCGCGCGATTAAAATAAATTCCAGAATAAAAAGCGCCCATAAATTGCGCCCTCTGCTCATCCTGCATGGCATCTAGCAAATTAGGCAAGATACGTGTATCTGCATAGCGCAGCATATAGCTGAGTTTTTCCGGCAGAATAGTTACATCGGTATAACTTGCAAAATGGCCATACATCACCTCAGGCTCTAAAGCGCTTAGCCAAAAACTCAGCATCGGCTGCTCGTTTGTTGCTTTCAATAACACATCCATTTGATTTTCAATATGGGCTATATCCTCAAAATGACACAGGATGGGCGATATATCGATATCTACCCCTTCATCTTGATACAAAGAAACCCATCTGATTTTATTTCTCAGTTTTTTTATTAATCGTGGATCAAAGCTGTGATCAATTAATGCATAAACATAAAATGTTTCAGACTCCAAAGATGAAAGCCAAGCCTGAATATTTGCTTTAGTTTCTGCTGGATAAGCATCAATATTTTTCATAATCGAGTCGCAAAAGGGCTACCTGCAGCATTTGCTTTTTGCAGGCAGGATTTACAAATTGTATTAGGAAAAGCAGGCAAAATCGGGTTCATTTTCGCTGGCCCACTCACATCATGATTCGCGCCCTTAATGCTCACTTTCCCTGGGCAATGAATCTCGATATTGCCGCCTTTTAGCCGGATATAGCCGCCACCTGCCGTGACTAAAATTTCATCTTTAGCCGAAACACTGAGCAGCCCTTTGCAAGCCGTCACTTTTAGGTCTTTATCGCCGGTAATTTCAATATCGTCGCTTTGTGCTTGCAGCTGGATTTTGCCTTTGGCTGCGATGATTTTCAGCGCAATTTGGTCTTTTACCCCCGCTACAAATAAGCTGATATGTTGGCCGACGTTGTGTATCCAGCGGCGGCCGGAGGTTTGATTTGTGTCTCTTTGGGCGACTAGATCAAGGTTTGTGCCTGCGGTCATCGTTTGGCTTTGCGGGCTGGTGATCGCTACGCCATCCTCGCCGTGTAGCAGGATGATTTTTTGCTGGCCTGCTTGATCTTTGGATTTGCTCTTGCCGTTTTTGTCGGCATTACTTCCCGCTTCAAAGCTTTTGCTGGCGTGAACAAGGTGGTGCAGATGGCCGGTAGTGGCTTTATCGCCTGCGCTATTGTCTGGCTTGACGGTTTTATCGCCATCGCCGGTTTCGATGGTGTCGGCGAGTTGATTGGTCGCCGTTTCGCCTAGGCTTTGCGCCAACGCAAAGGCAGATTCGAGCTGGCTTTGCGCGGGTGTGTGGTCGAGTTGTTTGCCAGATGCGCCGTTTTTGGCTTCGGTGCTGATCAGCAGGCCATTAGCGCGGATTGCGCCTTGTTTGTCGGTGTGCAGCTCGAAACCTTCGCCGCGTGGCTCGCCTTTGCCTTCGCTTCTTGGATGAATTAAGTAACCAAGGTTGAGCTGGGTTTTACCGTGCTCACTGGATAATTTAGTGCGCACTTCGCCTTTGGTGTCGTCAAACAGCAGCTCACCATATTGGCCGCCCTCAAACTCTTTAGTCTTGACACCAGAGAGCGTTTTATTGGCGGGCAAAGCACCTGCGCCGCTAAAATTTGGCACTGAATGGTTACCGTTATAAACAGTGCCGGTGACAATCGGGCGGTCGATATCTCCCTCTATAAAGCTTACAGTCACCTCCATCCCCACCCTAGGGATAAATTGATGACCGAAACCTGCGCCCGCCGATGGATAGGCGACGCGAACCCAGCAGGACGACTTATCGTCTAGGTTTGCGCCGAATTCGGGATGTTCTGCGGCACGCTGCCAGTGCAGCTGCAGCTTAATTCGCCCTAGCTCGTCGGTATGGACTTCTGATCCAGCAGGGCCGACTACGGTGGCCGTTTGCACGCCTCGGCTTTTGGGCTTGCTGTGTTCTGAATGAGCAAAATTAGGCGCAATCGGCTGGCCGCGTCTTTGGGCGGTGAAGTCAGCCTGATAGGGTTTGGCGGCGTCAGCAACCAGTAGGCTAGGCGCAACTAGGCCAAGTTGCTGGGTTAAATCCGCTGGAAAATTATTATTGGCCGTGAATTTCAGCTCGGTTACGACGAATTCTCTTTGTTCGGCGGCATCATATTCGTGGGCGGGGTGATCTTCTAGGCGAAACCACTGCCCTGCTTGCAAACTGCGCAAAGTGCCGGAGCCGGTGAAAGATTTCTTTTGCGCGTCCAACGCTTGCTGACGAAGCCTTGCGTAGTGGCTTAGGTCCTCAGCATCACTGGCGTAATAGAGCGCTTGCGGATCGTAATCTTCAAAGCTAGCTTGTAGCTGTTGCCCACCGTCGCCTTGGTCGATATAACTTTCATCAAAGCTTTGGTTTGTCATGGTGGTTTTGTAATCAAAGCTCGCCAAAGAGACCGAGCTACTGCCTACTTGACGCTGGCTATTCCACTCGGTGAGTGCATCACTCTCTTCAACCGCCTCAGCTCGGTGAAAGCGAACCAATGATTCTTGTGCCTCTGGAATCGCAAAGGCGTCGTCAAAGATCAGCAATTGGACCTGTGGATTATCTCCAGCCAGATGCTCAAACCGCCATGCCAAGCCTTCTTCCGCCAATAGTCGTGTGATGAAGTCGAAGTCTGATTCTCGGTACTGCATGCAGTAGGATCGCGGTGCGTGCGTGCCAGATAGCTTGAAATCCAGCGTTTGCACCGATGCAAATACAGGGTTTTTGGCCTGATGCTCGGCCATTACCTGCTTCACAATATCAACGATGGATAAATCCTGAAAAACGCGAGAAGTGCGGCGGTATCTGAGCAGCGCAAAAGGTGGCTCTACGGTGATGGAATATTTAGCAAAGCCACCATCCGAGCCTAGTAATTGCGCTTGGGAAATGACACCACAACGGGCTATCTCTCCGCCATTGGCATCAGCCACCGATAAAACAACCGGCAAACCAAGCAAGGATTTAAGCTCAAGCGCAGCGTCGGGAGATAAGCAATCGACTTGATAGCGGTAAGCTTGGTTAATCCCCTCGCTGCCTTCAACTCGTTGCGGCAACAACTGCTCGCCCCATGCCCCGCCGGTCCCAAGTTGCAGGGAAACAAGCCGCTGGTTTTGTGAAAAAGCAGCAGCAAATGAGGCAAGAAGCTGATCAGTGCGCATGGGCTTTTTCTCAATAACAATTAATCAAGCATCATAACAGACGCCTTGCCACTCTATTTAAAAATTACAATAGACTGATATTTTTAAGTAATAATCATACATTATACGTAAGTAAATACACTTACACTCAAGGCAACACCCCCAGCAAGGACCAGAGTCTTCTGGCTTCTGCATCACTCGAAATCAACTCGGCCAGTAAATCTCTGAGCGGCTTATTGCCCCACTCCACGCTGCGATAGATCAGATAGGGCACGGGGCTGTGGGGCTCGGTTCGGGCAAGGTAATCAGCAATCAGCTGCAACTGCCGATAGGCTTCTTCGCGGCTGGCGGGCTGTAAAAACGGCAGTGGCTCAGGCTTTTTTTCTACCGAGCTAGGCAGCACAATATCGGGGACAATTTGCAGGGGCTGTGGATGCATAGCTAGCCAATCCTTCAGAATAATTTCAAGCTCCTGCATCAGCAGAAACAAGGGCTGAAAAGTGGGCGCATCGTTGCCCATTTTCTGATCGCAAGTTTGCGATAATTCCATTATTTGCGTCAGGCCATGAATAATAAAGCCGTGAGCGCTGCGTAAGATATTAACGTCCACAGCACGAATAGCATCATTCACTTTTTGCGTGGTTTTTTTGGCGGCTTCAAGCAAAGGAAGCGCTGATTTACTGGTGGCTTTCCCCTGATCCAATCCTAAATGCTTTTGCCACACTCGCCAATCCGCCAGGGTAAAGCCATCCAGATCGCTACGCTGATCCAGCACCGGCAAGGGCATACGAGATAAAAGCAAGGTGCTATAAGCATGCACGCCCCAAGCTAGCGGCCCTGTGCGATAGCTCATATCGCCATCTTGCGGCAAAGGATGCACCGTATCCCAGTAACGCTGGCACAGCCCCAAGAGCAGGCTAATCGCCGCGCTTAAGCCTTCAACCCCGCGTCGGTGCATCCAGGCCTCACCCAGCCAAACGGCCACCGTTAGATCTTTGCTACGGCTTTGTAAAATCTGCCGGCCTAGTTTTTCAACCGTAGACCAATCGCCGCGCTTCACCTCGGCCTGCCAAATACCGGTAGGCAGGCTGGTATCGTCTTCCCTTTTGGCTTCGCGCAGCAAATCGTATTCCGCTTCGTAGCGGATTGAGATACCGCAAGGCGCATCCTGCGAAATAGGCTGCAGCAGCGATTCCAGGCTACCTTGTAAACCGCCGGGCTTAATTTCTACGTTCATGGAGCCCCCAATAACTTATCAGAATCAGGCAGGACAATCTGTCTGAAAGGTGAAGCTGGTGCTTTCAGCGGCAAGGCATTCAGCAGCTGAACCGGCAACAAGGCTTTGGCTCCTACCGCGCTAATGCCAAAACGGGCAAACATTTGCGCCCTAGGCTTATCTTTAGCCTGCCCCCCGATTGGCAAGCTAAATAATAAGGCGGGATAGCTGTATTCCTCCTGCAAAACCATGCCGGGCGGCGCGCGGTGGTTACGCAAAAATCGCAGCAAAGACCACGAACCTGTATAACGCCACTCGGCACCTTGCTCGAATACCATTAAGGCTGGCTGACTGATTTCTTCCAGCGGTCGCTGCGCAGAATCTGCCGCCCAGCGCAGAGAAAAATTCAAAGGCTGCCCAACCAGCCAACGCAATTTGCCGCGCTCGCCCTGCGGATAACGCTGGCGCTGCGTACCCACGGTCAGCCCCCACTCAATCACCTGATCTGCCCCCTGCTCTTTATCTTTATCACTACGCCATTGCACATCCAGATCAAGACCTGCAGGCTGCGGCTGCTCTACCGTGCCCCGCAACAAAATCGGCCCAAGCAATTCACGGGTATATTGCAAGCCTTGTAGATAGAGCTTTGCGGCTTCCTTATGCACCGAATCGCTCTCATCCAGCCCCGCCTCAGCAGCAGGCAAGTGGGTATCAATTAAACGCAGCAAAGTCGTTACCCGCTCGATCTCTGCATCGGGCGCATTAGCATTGGCCGCAAAGGGGAAGCGCCCGGCTACATACAGATTAAAATAGGCTGATAACTGCTGCCAGGCATAGGCGCTGCTTTGGCTACGTAGCCCGCTACAGCGATCATTAGCCATTTGCACTAGGCGCTGGGCACGCTCTGCAAACAAGCTTGATCCGGCGGGCAACTCCAGCTGCTGCAAAACGCTATGGCAGCTACTGACGTCCATCTCATTTAAATCTTTGCTAATGATCTGAGTCAGAAATGCAGGCCCGCTGTCCGGTGCTTTTTCCTTAAATTTTTTCAGCTCCGCCGCCACCACCCGCCAACGGGCAAATGCTTGTAAATCTTTGCTACCCATGCTTTTCTGATGTGCATTCAGCCAATCCAATACGCTTTCTTGTTTGGCAGAAAGTGCACTGATTTGCTCAAGCTGCCGCTTCAGATATTGCTGTAACTCCAGTGAATTATTGACTTTAAATGCTTTAAAGCTTGCATTTTTCTTACCATCCCACCAAGAAAATGTCGCTTGTTTAGGCTGATAAGGTGCCATCTCCACCTGCTGTGAATCAGCCTGACGCAGCACAGCCAGTGCGCGCTCGTTCATTTCTCTCACAAACTCATTGGCTAGATCTGTTCGGCCCAAATCAAGCAAAGCGGCCTTTATTTCTGGCGCAGCACGAATTAAACCATCAACACTATCAACCGCATTTCTTTGCCCAAGATCATCAACAGCATGCCCGCCCATCATAAACCACATGGCATTTGCCGCGCTTTTACTAGCAAAACTACTTAAACCAAGCCGATAGGCATCGGGCACTTTGGCCAAGGTTTGCGTCTGATAGCGCTGCCTTTCCTGATAAATAGACAAAGCCTCTACCAGCCTTGCCTCGCTCATTTCCTTTAAACTGCCCGCCACCGCCTGTGTACCTGCCGTGTGTGCTTTCACCACAAAACTCTGCTGTAACAAGTAGGTAATCGCCGCTTGCAATTGCAACACGTCTTCTTTTAGGCCCACCTCCCCACGTGCGGTCAGCGATGATTCGCGGTTTGACCAGCGCTCCTTAAATGCTTTACGCAGCATGGCCGAGTGCGCCTCTATTTTTTGCACCAGCTCTTTGCCAATAAAACGACTTGTCCTTGCCTGATTAAGCATATCACTGTAGCCGGGCACCAGATCCTGCCCGGAGGCACTACTCCAAGCTACATTGGTCGCAGCAATCAGTTGCCTAAGTAAACTGATTTGCTCATTTAAATGTTTCAGCTCTGCATAGTTGTTCCGCTCCCCTCCCTGTAAAGCGCTTAGTTCTTGTTGCACGCTATCGGCCGTTTCAATAAAAGTGGCGTCGGCATACAGGCGGTTTAACCAGCCCTGCATCAACTCCAAAAAGTGCTGCTGCGCTTCTTGAGTGGCTTCTTCCAATTTAAGCGGTCTCCCCATCCACAAGGCATACTGGCTTAAAATCACCTCTAGGCGGTTACGCAGTGGCAAGCGCTCCGGGCGAAAATCGCTGTCCCATAAGCGATTAGACAGCTCGCTTAACTGAGCCAGCGCATCTGCCCCCCCGCGTAAAGCCCGGTGATACGAAGCCATATTCTGCTCCAGCGCTTTGGCCTGCTGCACCAAGCGTTGCGCGCTTAAATAGCGCGGCCATGTTTCCGGGCTAGCTGCTTCATCGCGGCTCTTTTTCTCTATGCTCTCGCCTTCGAGCTGCATCGTCTTTAAATCAGCCTGCAGTTGCCCATACACAGGTAAAAACCATTCGGTTTGTAAAAACCCCGCTACCTTTTCTGCCAATGACTGATCAAAATTTGACAATAAAGACCCAGGAAAAACTGCATTTTCAAAATCCAAGCGAGGCACCGCAAACAATGCGCGCCACAGGGCAACAGCAGACTGCCCGCCCAGATCGCTCTCGGTTTGCGATGACTCATTGCCTAAGGCGCTCAGCGCCCGATTTAAAACAATGGCGTCTTGCCGCGCCTGCTGCCAAACCCAGACCATCGCCAGCAACCACAATGAGCAAAAGATCACGGCAATCAGGCGGGCCAGACGATACCAGCGCTGCCGTAGCGCCAAAATCCGCACAATAGGCTGCGCCAGGCCACGCTCTGCTGCAATACGCTGGCGTAAAAGACGGGCAGCAAACACCGGTGTATCAGGCAAGGGCTCTGGCTGCGGTGCAAAAACATCGGTTTCACTCTGCGGATGAGCGTAGCTGGCCACAAAATACACACCGCGCAAGACAGGCGCATCGCCCATGGCATTCGTTTGAAAAGCAGCCTCACCCAAAGTGTGCAAAGGCAAGCGCAACACATCCAGCTGCCTTGGCAGCAAATACAAACTATCGCTTACGCCCCCGTTTAAAGTGGCGATCTCAGCAATACAATCACTTAGCTGCCTTTGTATCTGGCCGATAGCACTATCAAGATGATCCCGCTGATAAGCCGCACTTAAAGGTAATACCGACGACCAGCCCAGCACGCCTTCCTGCGCCTGATCGGGCAGCGATTCAATCAGCTCATTCACACCATTTAAATCTTGTAAGCCCGTAATCAACCAATACACAGGTAACGTTTGCCCCAGCCTTTGCTGTGCATCCTGAAACTGCTTGCATTGCGCTACATCCAGTACGGCATCCTTACGAAGTAAACGCTCGGCAGAAACCGCCCAAATCACCGCATCAATCGGCCTTTGCCCCCGCACGCGAAGCAAAGAAGCCAATAAGCGCCGCCATGTTGATAAAACCGCCAAAGCGCCTTCTGCCTGCTGATACATATCATGCGGCGGCAGCAGCACAACGGCATCGCTGCTATAGCAAAAACGCCCAAACCAAGCGGCTTTTTCTGCTGTTTTTAATTGCCAAGCGCGGCATAAAGACTCGCTATTTTTTTGGTCATCCCCCAAAAGCAGCAGCCAAGGCACTTGATAGCGCCCTTCTATGCTGCATTCTTTCTCCATTTGCCGCACCGATTCAATAAAGCTTCGGCCTAGGCGATCAGCCTTATTCCGCCACAGCCACAGCAAGACCAACACCACAATAACAATCAGCAAAATCATCAGCAGCTTCACGGCTTAGCCTCGCAACTGCGGATGTGCAATATTGATATGGGTATAAATATCGCGCCAGAACAGCTGGCTAATCCCCAACATCACGATCAAAAGCAAGGCCAGTATCAGCAGCAACCTAAAACTATCTGGCAACATTTTTCGCTCTGTCAGCTGCAAGGGCTGGGCCACACTATCGCCCTCCAGTACTTTACCCAGCAGCTGCACATCTGGCTCGCGCTGATAAACCTGCGCAAATAAGGCGGTACACCACGCTTCAAACCGGCCAGGGTCCCGGCGCAAGCGCCCTCGAAAACCCAGTACCAGCGTCATAAGATAAACAGCGGCTAAATCGCGCTCACCTGCGTCTTGCCTTGTCATCAGCCGCGAGATTTCATCGGGCAGCGTTTCACCTGCGGTGCGGGTATTAAATAAGCGAAACTCCAAGGGTGTTATCTGCCAACCCGCCTGCCCGCTCCAATCGGCAAACAGCAAAACTTCATCGAGCAACGCAACAAAAGCGTATTGCACCGCCTGTGCCTGCACCGCATTGGCCGCACCTGCCTGTGTCATCACCGTTCGATAGACACGGCGCGCTAATACGCTGCCTTCTTCGGTAACACGTAGCAATAAAGTGTCAGCAGGCTCTGCGCTGCTTAATAAGCCTGGCGCAAGCAGCAGCCAGTCTTCCCATACCTGACAGAACGCCTGCTTAAGTGGCAGCGGATAACGGGAATATTCAGTCATGATTTGCCTCGCTCAGCGTTGGAATATCATCGCTGGCTTCTGGAACAAAAAGGACAATTTCTAAAGGCTCGGCAGCCATAGAGGATGACAGCACGGCAATGCAAAGCAGCTCGTCAGGCTTAAACCACTCGCCAAACTCATACAAAGTAAACAAGCGGGTATCTTCGCCCACGCTATAACTGGCCTGCTCCTGCCGATCAAGAGGACGGTGTAAAATGCCGCGCATTCTTTGCTTTTGCAGGGTTTCCAGCTGCGATACAGAAGCAATCACACTTCGATCCAACCAAAGACGCGCCGCGTCTTCTGGCAGGCCATCGGGCATTTGCACACCAATAATCCACTGATGGCTATGTTGCAGTGGCGCAGGGGGTTGAATCACAAAGCCAGAGCCGCTGGTTTCAAATACACAGCGCCGGTAACCGGCCTTAATCCTTGCTACCGACTTAGATAAAAAGTCGATGATTTCATCAAAACACGCCAGCAATTCCTCGTAATTAAAGGCACGAAACGAAGGCACACCCGCCAAAGGATTAAGCGCGCACGCCAGGCCAGCGATGCCGCTTAAAATCAAGTACAGGCTTAAAGGATGAGCTACCCGGCTATCCAGAGCGCTCTGCAACTCGGGCAATCTTGCCCATAGCGCGGCCAGTTGGCGATCTAATCTGGCCATATCGCCCTCATTATTCGCCTGCTGTGCCTGCCTTAAACGGCCGGAAAGAAAAGCACATTTTTCCCGCATTTCCGTGCAGATTGTGGCGATGCGCTTACCCAGCAAAGATTCTGGCAACACTCTGGCCTGAGGCGGGAAATATTCTTTTTTAGCAAAACCACCCGCGCCTTCTTCAACCCGCAGCAGGGGCAAGCTCACACCATCAGCGCGATGTTGCTCATCCAAAATAGCCAGATTAGGCCGCCAGAGCGTTAAGGTAGCGGGCGATTCCTTACTGACTAAATCTGGAATATCATCGCTCTCCAGCGAAACATACCGCCGCCCGCTGCTATCTAAAGCGCCCGCCCTATACAAGGGCGGCACAAGCAAATAAAGGGTGCTGATATGCTGCGGGGCAGCGGCAAGTAGCGGTTTAAAATCAAGTTCTAGTGGTGGATGAACTCCGGGCTTGATGCAAAGCCACAGACCATCAGGCAAGATGGCCTCCAGCGCCAGCACGCGTAATGTGCCGCTAATTAAAGCCGTTTCATCGATTTCCACATTCAGCACACCCCAGTAATAAGGCTGTGCCATTGCGGCATACTGCGCAGCCAGTATTTCGGCGCGCAAAGACTGCTGCTGAAAGTGCTGTGGCAAGAGCTGCATGCCCTCAGACCAGCAAATAGCTTCCGGAATGTGCGCCACGTGATCCCCTGAATGGTGATTTGTTTTTTTATCTTAAGCAGAAGGTCATTCCTAGGGGGTGCTTACCCCCGTACTCATTAACCATTGCTCGCGGGTTTCACCCGCCCTACGCAATTTGCACGATATAAGCTCTACTTAAATTGATATGTATCCCGCGAAATAAACAGTGATCTAAACCCAAGCAACTAAATATAAAACTGACTTCCTGCTTAATGCCGTTCGCTTAAGGCTTTTGACCTTAGCCTCCCCCTTTGTAAAAGGGGGATTGAGGGGGATTTGACTCAGCGACAAGAGTCGTCCGAACAGTGCAGAAATCCCCCCTAGCCCCCTTCGACGAAGGAGAGAAGCAAGGTTGTGGCTTAAGTGAACGGCATTAGACTCACTACCCCTTATTTTTCTCCGTGAAACTCCGTGTTCTCTGTGCCCTTTGTGGTTCAAGGTTTGGGTTTTTCTGCACATAACAAATCAAACGCCTCACTCCCCACTCACCCAGCGCACGTCCTGGCTGTCTAAATACAAAATTACATTTTTCTGCTGATCCAGCCTAAGCCGGTGCATGCCGGGTGAGCTGTAGCCTGCGTAAACTAGCACCACCGATCCTCGCTGCCCCTTTAAAGGCGCATCGGTGATATCTAATCGCTGTCCTGGCACAAGCTCTCTGCTCCAGACGTAAAGCGCCAGTGGAAAATCACGCTGGAGTTGGGCGCGTTGTTCAAACCATTGTGAAGCGGGCAGGATAAGCAGTTTTTTTAGCAGTTCCTCATCATCCACCGCCACCAAATCAATCGGGATAGGCGTGTCCTCATTGGCTAAGCTGGCCACAGAAAACGACACGCTGCTTAGCTTAATGCTGGGCTTAAACATCGAGCAGCCCCCCACCGCCAGGCATAAGGCCAGCACCCGCATAACAGCAAAGAGTTTAAGTGAACCCTGCACAGCGCCCGTCCAATAGCTTACAAAAACTTGTATTAATTATTTCTTATTATAGAAATAACTTTCTTAAAACTTCCAACTAAATGTTTGCATTTACAAGAATCGTCTTCTAGATTCAACAAACCAAGCGATAAATTAAGCCGCCAGCTTTAGTGTTCCTTCTATGTAAGAAATTACGCCCTTCCAAGGTGGAACCTTCTCAACCCGGCAGCTTACAACTATGAGGCCGTCATGACAGAAAGCACCCAACACAAACTGGATCGCGTTCGCCCTCCCCGCGTACAAATCACTTACGACGTAGAGATTGGCAATGCGATTGAGAAAAAAGAACTTCCGCTGGTGGTCGGCATTCTGTCTGACCTCTCCGGTCAGCCCAAGGCACCGCTGCCTAAATTAAGCGAGCGACGCTTTATCAATATTGATAGAGATAACTTTATTGAAGTGCTCGAATCCATCAGCCCAAGGCTGGCCATTCAGGTGGATAACACCATTGCTGGGGATGGCAGCAAGCTCAATATCGAGCTGAATTTTTATGAGCCAAAAAGCCTAGACGATAAAAATGCAGCCGCCAAATCAACCGACTTCAATCATTTCGACCCAATCAGCATCGTGAATAAAGTAGCGCCGCTGAAAAAGCTGTTTGAGGCCCGTCAACGCCTGAGGGATCTCTTGGGCAAGCTTGATGGCAATGATGATTTGGATAAATTATTGCAAGACGTGGTTGCCAATACCGAGGGGCTGAAAGAAATTCAATCTGCCCTACCTGCTACCCCAGAGCCTGCCCCTGCAGCCGCTTAATTGACGGAGAATCACCATGCCAGAAACACAGCCAGCAGCAGCGGCAGGCGGAGCAACTGCCACGCTCAGCCTGCTCGACAGTATTATCAAAGACGGAAAAATGGCGCTGGATGAAAGCCAGAAAAGCCATGCCACCGATTTGCTAGGCGAATTTGCCACGCAAGTGCTCGATGGCGTCATGAAAATTGATAAAGATACGGTGGCGATGATTAACCAGCGTATTAAAGACATCGACGAGCTGATCAGCACCCAGCTGAATCAAATCATGCATCACAAAGATGTGCAGGAGCTGGAAGCCTCTTGGCGCGGCCTGCATTATTTAGTGATGAACACCGAAACCGGCACGCGTCTTAAGCTGCGCCTGATGAATGTATCGCGCAAAGATCTGCAAACCGATCTGGAAAAAGCGGTTGAATTTGACCAGAGCGCTTTATTTAAACAGATTTACGAAGAAGAATACGGCACCTTTGGTGGCCACCCTTTCAGCGTATTGGTGGGCGACTATAAATTTGGCCGTCATCCGCAAGATATCGCGCTCTTAGAAAAACTATCTAATGTGGCCGCTGCCGCACACGCGCCCTTTATCGCTGCAGCCAATCCTAAGCTCTTTGATATGAGCAGCTTTGCCGAGCTGGGCCTGCCGCGCGATCTGGCTAAATTATTTGAAAGTAGCGAGCTGATTAAATGGCAAAGCTTTAGGGCCAGCGAAGATTCCCGCTATGTGTCACTCGTCTTGCCGCATGTATTGCTGCGCCTGCCTTACGGCCCGGACACCCTGCCCACCGAAGGCATGAATTATGTGGAAGACGTAGACGGCACCGACGCCAGCAAATATCTATGGGGCAATGCCTCATGGGCGCTGGCACAACGCATCACTAATGCATTTTCACTCTATGGCTGGTGCGCGGCGATTCGTGGCGTAGAAGGCGGCGGCGCAGTAGCGGGCCTGCCATCGCATACTTTTTCTACCGCATCGGGTGATAAAACACTGAAATGCCCAACCGAAGTGCCAATTACCGACCGGCGCGAAAAAGAGCTGAACGATCTGGGCTTTATTGCACTTTGCCACAAAAAGAACACCGATCTGGCTGTGTTCTTTGGCGGGCAAACCACCAACAAACCCAAGACCTACAACACCCCGCAAGCCAATGCCAACGCCAATATCTCCGGCATGTTGCCCTATGTGTTAGCCGCATCCCGCTTTGCCCATTACATCAAAGTGATCATGCGGGACAAAATCGGCAGCTTTATGACGCGAGACAATGTTCAAAGCTATCTGAACAACTGGATCGCCGATTACGTGCTGATCAACGACAACGCCCCGCAAGAAATCAAAGCGCAATACCCGCTGCGAGAAGCCCGTGTTGACGTGACCGAAGTAGCAGGCAAGCCTGGCTCCTACCGCGCCACCGTCTTTTTACGCCCGCACTTTCAACTGGAAGAGCTCACCGCATCCATCCGACTGGTAGCAGAACTGCCACCGCCTGCGGCTTGAGGTGTTTGTAGGGTGAGCGTGCCCGTTTTGCTTTTCGTAGGGCGGGTGAAACCCGCCGTTTTCCTTATATTTCATGCCAGAGTCCGGCGGGTTTCACCCGCCCTACGAGGCTCATTCGATACGCATAGGCCACTGTGCCCACGGCAAGCTAAACCACGGCGGGTTCCACCCAAGCCGTCAATCAACACCACCATCACAGGGAGCTTTAAACAATGGATGCCATTATTCTCGACTTGGGTGCGGACATTAAGGGCGAGTGCATGCTCGAGGGCTATGTCGACAAAATTGAAGTGATGTCGTACAGCCACAATGTAGCCATGCAAGTCACCAATGACGTCAGCAACTCTGAACGCACCTCGGGCAAACCGCATATTGGCGAATTTACCACCACTAAATTTGTGGATGCCTCCACCCCGCTACTCAATCAATACTGCTGCGCGGGTAAAGACATCCCCGAAGTCAAAATCACCATTGGCCGCAATGCCTCGGACGATAGCGGCAAAATTGTGGCCTTTATTGTTTACACCCTCACCAATGCGCTGATTTCCAATGTCAGCGTAAGCGGTGGCACAGGCGGCAAACCGGTTGAAACGCTTTCTTTAAACTTCACCAAAATCAAGTGGGAACTCACCACGCAAAAAGACAGCGGCGATAAAGAAGGCACGGCAGCAAGCACTTGGGACTTGACCTCTAATAAGCTGATTAAAGGTTAAGAATTAGGTTCGTGTTCACTTCCCGCTACGAAATGTCGTCATTCCCGCGTGTCTTTGGCGGGAATCCAGCTGCGCGGCTGGATCCCCGATAAAAACGCTCGGGGATGACGATGTTCCTTATTGGGATTTATTTCATCCTAAGCATAAATATCCACATATTGTAAGGATGGCTTTAAGCGTGACTGCAAGCTGCATTCGCGCTTAAAGCCCTAATTGGCCTATGCAAACCAAACCATTTCGAGTGCCTTTGTTTGAGCGTCTGCAAGACGACGCGCCACAAAGCGCAGAAACCACCCCGCACCGCCAGTATGGCAAAGCGGCGGTAATGGCATCGATATGCCATGAGCTTTCCCGAATCCTGAATACCCGCCGTGAAAGCGCGCCCAGACTAAGCGAACACAGCATTATCGACTACGGCATCGCCGACTGGAGCGGCTTTAAAACCGGCTTTGATGCAGACCGCCGCCAGTTTATCCGCGATATCAAACAAGCCATCAGCGTGTTTGAACCACGGCTAAAAGACGTACAGATCGAAATATTCAGCACCGATGGCCGAAGCGCCGCCCTCAGCATCTGCGCCGAATTACGCGGCACACAAAATGAGCGGGCGGTGCTGTGTATTAAGCAAACAGAAGATGGGATCAGTGTTGAAGAAGTAGACGCATAAGGCGCGCATCGCGAGCCGTAGGGCGTATTCGAAGCGCAGCGCAATACGCCTACATAAGCTTGATGGACTTGTTCCCCCCTTTGAAAAAGGGGGGCTAGGGGGGATTTGAAATTGCATGACTTTACAAAAAGGCAGCCGCTCATTCAAAGGCAAATCCCCCTCAATCCCCCTTTTACAAAGGGGGAAGCTACTGCACTGAAGTGCCGCCTAAAGTTGTGTTGATACTTATGCATATACGGCGTACTGCGCTTCGCTTCGAGTACGCCCTACATATGGCGCTTCGAAATACGCCCTACATATGGCGTTTCGAGTGCGCCCTACATTACGACGAAGCATTGAGGTTTAAATGAGCGATTCAATTGACGCTGTTTTGCTTGATTACTACCAACGTGAGCTGACTTGGTTGCGCCACGCCGGGGCGGATTTTGCTGAGCGGTTTCCTAAGATTGCCCATCGCTTGGAGCTGTCCGAATACGAATGCCCAGATCCACATATCGAGCGCCTGCTCGAAGGTTTCGCTTTTTTAAATGCCCGCCTGCAACGCCAGTTAGATGATGATTTTTCGCAGCTGAGCAGCGCATTATTAGAAGAGCTCTACCCCTACGCCATCCGCCCCATGCCGTCCTGCGCCATCGCCTGCTTTCAGGCTGATGCCAGCAAAGGCAATGTCAATAGCGGGCTTGAAATCAAGCGCGGCACGTCGCTGTTTGTAAACCACCAGCGAAGCGAGCAGGAAACCGACAGTATTTACTTTAGAACCACCGCCCCGCTCACTGTCTGGCCTTTGCAAATTGATGAAGCCATCTTGCTGGATGCCGAAGAAACCCAAAAACTCACCGGCCTTGCCAAGGCGCAATCGGCGCTGAAAATCCGTATTCATTGCAATGCGGCTGAAGGCTGGCCAGCACTTACACTTAACACGTTAAAAGTGCATTTGGCTGGCTCGCCGCTGACTGCCGCAGCACTTTACGATTTGCTCGGCGCGCGCAGCATGGCCGTGTTTAGCTTACTAAAAAACAAAATCGCCCTCATCAAAGGCTTACCAGAAGCCTGCGGCTTTAATGAAGATGAAGCGCTTTTACCCAGCGAAAGCGGCGCACTTGCCAGCCACCGCATGCTGCTTGAATACTTTAGCTGCCCGGCCAAGTTTGCATTTTTTGAGCTGCCGATCAGCGTTCCTGCCGCCACTGAGCAAGATTTAGAAATCATTATCGCGTTTAACACCGCCCCAGCCAGCCGCCTTAGCCTGCAAGCCAGTGATTTGGCCTTGGGCTGCGTGCCGGTGATTAATCTATTCCCCCGCACTTCCGAGCCTTTACGCCCCAACGGTAAAACGCGTGAATACCGCATCGTGGCCGATAGCCACAGAGAGCACGCCACCGAGATCTATGCCATCGGCCAAGTACGCGCCAGCAAAGCCTACGGCGCGCAAATTGTGCCACGCTATTTTGGCCTAAACCATACTGACGCCAACGGCTGCTTCTGGCACGCCAGACGCGTAGACGGCACAGGCCAGCGGCGCGGTAGCGACATGCTACTCACTTGGGTGAACGCGAATTTCCTAGCTACCGATCCGCCCGCCCCCACGCTGAGTGCCGAGCTACTTTGCACGAATCGATTTTTAGCCGAATCGCTGGCAGCAGGCACGACGCTAGCCTTTGAGCAGCCCGGCCCTGTCGCCAAAGTGCGCCTAATGGCCGCGCCCACCCCGCAGCTGCCTTACGCCAGCGCCGCACAATGGCGCTTGGTTTCGCAGCTTTCACTCAATCACTTGTCCTTAATCGAAGGCCCGCAAGCCCTTGCCGCGCTACGCGAAATATTAAACCTCTACAACGTCGGCCACAGCGCCGCCACCCAACAGCAAATAGCCGGAATTCGCAGCATCCACACCCAGCGCACGGTGGATCGAGTCGGCCAAGAAGCATGGCGCGGCTGGCGCAACGGGCTGGAAGTCAGGCTGGAACTAGACGCCAGCCAGTTTGCAGGCAGCAGCCGAGTCTTATTCTCCGGCGTACTCGCCCAATTCTTCGCCCAATACGCCAGCGTAAACCGCTTTATCCGCACCGTATTGGTAGAAAAAGACCGAGAAATAAAAACATGGCAACCACTGATTGGGGATCCCTTGATTCTGTGAATTTATATGGAAAAACCCAAGTCTTGAACCACAGAGAACACAGAGAACACGGAGAAAAACGGAGTTAAAAGCAAACCTTATATTTTAGGTTTGCTTTGAGTTTGAATGTAATCAACGAAAAAACGCAAAAAACGCGCTCTCTGCACGGGGCTTTTAATCCTCCCCTTGAAACACGCCGAAGCGAGGAACAAGCGGGCGGGGTTTCGGCGAGGACTGTTTGAGCGAAGCGAGTTCCGCAGTCGCCGCTCGATTGTCCGCAGATGAGGGGCCTTCGTGTTTCGTGGGGTCGCCTTCTTTTGGTTCTTTTCTTGGCGAAGCAAGAAAAGAACGCCCCCGCGGTGGCTACCGCTCCAAAACACTGTGCCGAAGGCACTAAAAAGGTTTTTTAAGATTTTTTGATTTTAATTAGCGAACACGAAACATCCGAGAAAGACCAAAAACGGCGGTTTGCACCCGCCCTACGATGATTCAAAACTTGCACGTGCGCGGCCATCCGATGAGAAACATCTAACTGGATGCGCACCCCATAAACCATGAGCTACGCCGCATGCAAAGCAGAAACCAACATGCCCGCTAACACCCTCATCAACGAGCTCTTCGCTGCGCCCTATCGCTTTGAGTTTGCTCAAGCGCTGGCGCTGCTGGAGAAATGCTACCCGCGCAAAACGCCGCTAGGTACGGGGCTGGATCCTCGTCAGGAAACGGTGCGTTTAAGCGGGCCGCTCTACCCACTGTTTTACCCCAGTACACTGGCCACACTGAGCAAGACAAACCATAGACTCAGCTTCAGGGCCAGCCATAAAACCTTCAAACTCACCCTCAGCAGCAAGCCTGTAAAGCGGCGCTCGCACGCCAGCCAGCTTGAATTACAAGCCTGCCACTTTGGCCTGGGCGGCCCCGATGGCCCGCTGCCTTATGCTTATCAGGAATGGCTGCAAGGGCGGCGCTTACAAAAAGATCATGCTCCAGCGGCTTTTTTAGATTTATTTCATCAGCGTATCCTTGGCCAGCTGTATCGGGTGCAAGGCAAGCACCATATTGCCGCGCCTTTTACCGCGCCGGATCGCAGCGCCGTGCAGCCGCTGCTGCGCGCACTGGCTGGCATCCTGCCTAAAGCCTTGCATCATCGCCAGGATATTAGCGATCAGGCCTTACTGGCGCGCGTGCCCATTCTTGCTAATCGCCGCCGCTCGGTAGAAGGGTTTCAAGCACTTGCCGCCAGCTACTGGGGTGACACGCTGACGATCAGGCAATTTGATGGCGCATGGAGCAATCTGCCCGCATCGCACCTTAGCCTGCTAGGAGCAAAAAATAATACGCTGGGGCAAAACGCCGTGGCGGGGAAGAGGATTTGGGATGAGCACGCAGGCATTACGCTCACCATTGGCCCGCTGTCTTTAGACAAATATCTGGCCTATCTACCCACCGGCACGCTTTACGGCAAGCTAATGGCGCTGGCAGCGTTTTATTTTGGGCCAGAGATGCGCTGCAGGCTGGTGTTAAAACTATCCCCCGATGCCAAAACCGCCAGCGACGGCCCTCATTCCACCCCGCTATCCAAAACCGCCACGCCCTTTTTACTCGGCCAAACCACATGGCTGGGTGGATCGGCCCTTATTGCTCGGCAATGCCAGATTGCCCCTAAAACGGCGGCCCTATGAGCCTAGATTTAAGCGCCCTGATTGCCCTGCTGAATACGCCCTGCCGCGAAGCACTGGAACGCGCCGCCCAGCGCTGCCTTGTGCAAACACATTTTTATATCGAGATAGAACACCTACTGCTGGAGCTGATCGACATTGAAGCAGGCGATCTAGCCGCCATCTTGCCGCGCTGCGGCATTAGCCGCGATGCGCTCAGTGCCGAAATCAACACCGCGCTAGAGCGCTTTAAACGCGGCAACACCCGCACCCCGGCCTTTGCCACGCACACCGTTAAGCTATTAGAAAGCGCCGTGGTCTATGCCACCGTCAGCCACAATCAGCGGGTGCGCTCCGGCATGCTGCTGCTGGCTATTTTAGAGAACGAAGAACTACGCAGCCTGCTGCTCAATGGCGTCTCTTCCTTACTCAGCATTAACCGCGATACGCTGCGCAGCGAGCTAAGCAACTGGAGCGCCGCCTCCTGCGAAGCGCCGCCATCTCTTGCCAAAGAAGTGGGTCACGCTGCCGCTCCAAACCCAAACAACACCCCTAATACACCAGAAAACAGCGTACTCAACCAGTACACGCAAGATCTTTGCGCCGATGCGCGCGCGGGCAAAATTGATCCGATTGTGGGACGCGATGGCGAAATCCGTCAGGCGATTGATATTCTGCTGCGGCGCAGGCAAAACAACCCCATTTTGGTGGGCGCACCCGGCGTGGGTAAAACCGCTGTGGTGGAAGGACTGGCGCTCAGAATCGCCGCAGGCGAAGTACCGCCTGCGCTTAAAAACGTAGCGCTTTTGGTACTAGATTTAGGGCTATTGCAAGCGGGGGCAAGCCTTAAGGGCGAATTTGAGCAGCGTTTAAAAAGCGTGATCGAAGCGGTAAAAAGCTCGGCTACGCCAATTATTTTGTTTATCGACGAGGCGCACACCCTGATCGGGGCAGGCGCTGCCGAAGGGCAAAATGACGCAGCCAACCTGCTCAAACCCGCGCTGGCCCGTGGCGAGCTACGCACCATCGCCGCCACCACATGGCTGGAATACAAAAAATACTTTGAAAAAGACCCTGCCTTGGCAAGGCGCTTTCAACTGGTGCAAGTAGAGGAGCCCGACGAAGCCACCGCCATTGAAATGCTGCGCGGCGTGGCAGCCGAGCTGGAGCAGCACCACGGCGTATATGTGCTGGACGCCGCCATTTGTGACGCGGTAAAACTATCACACCGCTATATCACTGGCCGCCAATTGCCAGACAAAGCCATCAGCGTGCTCGATACCGCCTGCGCCCGTGTGGCGCTGGCCCAGCACGATGTGCCACCGCAGCTGGAAAGCGCCCGCCACCGGCAAAACGCCATAAACGACGAGCTAAACCGCCTTGAGCGCGAGCAACTCACCGGCGCGCCGCACCAGGAGCGCATCGCCGGCTTGCAGGCCGAGCATGGCCAGCTTAAAGCGCAGATTCAGGAATTAGAAAACCGCTGGCAAGAAGAAAAAGCCGCCGTGGTGGAGCTGCTCAGCGCCCACGCCGCCTTAATCAAATTATCCAAGCAACAGCCGCGCAGCAGCGATGAAGAAGAGCTATTTATCGACCTGCCCGCCACCATCAAACGCCTTGAAAGCGGGCTGGATACCATACGCCAAGACGACACCATGGTGCCCGCCCATGTGGATTCGCGCACCGTCGCCGCCGTGATTGCGGGCTGGACCGGCATTCCGGTTGGCAAAATGCTGGCAGACGAAGCTTACGCCATCCGCACATTAGCTAAACGCATGGGGCAAAGAATCGTCGGCCAGCAAAGCGCACTGGATACCATCGCCAGCCGCATCCAAGCCTACCGCGCTGGCCTGACCGACCCAGCCAAACCAGTTGGTGTGTTTCTACTTCCTGGCCCCACCGGCGTTGGCAAAACCGAAACCGCCTACGCACTGGCCGACGCGCTCTACGGCGGCGAGCGTAATCTGGTGACCATTAATTTGTCTGAATATCAGGAAGCGCACACCGTGAGCCAGCTCAAGGGCGCACCGCCCGGCTATGTGGGCTACGGCAGCGGCGGCGTGCTCACCGAAGCGGTGCGGCGCAAACCTTACTGCGTGGTGCTGCTGGACGAAATCGAAAAAGCCCATCCCGATGTACTGGAGGCGTTTTACAACGTATTTGATAAAGGCATGATGGAAGACGGCAGCGGCCTTGTTGTCGATTTTAAAAACACTGTCATCCTCGCCACCAGCAATGTAGGGGCCGAGCTGATTATCGACACGCCCCCGCAGGCTTTCGCCACCGCCCAATTCGCCGACGATCTGCGCCACACCCTGCTGCAATCCTTCCGCCCCGCCTTTTTAGCCCGCATGACCGTCGTGCCCTACCGCGCATTAGACGACGCCATTCTCTGCGAAATAATAAAAACCAAATTAGAAAAATTAAAAAAACGCTATATGGATGCGACGGGTAAAACTTTTGAATTTGAAAGCGGGATTGTGGCGGCGGTATTAGCCCGATGTCGGGGAGCGGGGGCGAGGGATGTAGATAATGTGTTGATGGGAGAAGTGGTGGGGAAATTGGCGGAGTGGGTGGTGGGGTAGACTGGCTATTAAATTTAATTTATGGAGAGCGATTATGAAAAAAATATTGAATGAAAATTCGTGGGTATCTATTTTGGTTCAAGGTGCCAACAGTAATGGGGATAGTACTGGAAGTGGATGGTATGGTTGTAGTGGGCATGCTCTTCTTGCAATTAATAAGTATGGGGGGGGGGATCCTGTGGAGTATGAGGTTTTCCATTTGGTCGGCAATCGAAACTCATCAAGCGGTAGTGGGCATGTAATTTGCAATACCGCTTCAATTGAAAGGTATCGTTGCGACAACAACGGAAAAGCTTCTTCTTGTGGAGGGGCATCGCCAAGAGATTCAAATGCTCATTATTCATTTACAGAAAAGCGAAATTGCTTTAAGGATTACGCAAGATGGTATGATAAGGAGGTAAATAAGCGATTGGATATCATTGAGTCTGAAAGAATAACCATAAGTGAAGGGGCAGCTGCTAGATTGATAGATATGTGTCTGTATCAATGCGAGTGGCCACATTCGGATGTGCTGGGGCATGGATCTGGAGTAGGTAGCTTTTCTCTAATTGGTGGGCAGGTGAAGATGGGGACGAATTGTATCTCGTGGGCTTATCATATGTTGAGACGGATCGGAGTAACTTTTGATTGGAAATTATATGGAATGTCATTCGTGTCCCCGCGAAAAGCAATTGAAAGCGGAGGGCGTCTTCAATATGACGGTCTAGGATATTTTTTGTAAAAAAAGACCTCGGGGTCAGGTCTTACATTTGACATTTCTTCGTAACTTCTCAATAACCCGTGGCAAGAATAATTGGGGCCAGAGCAAGATACAAATTTTCATGCTCTGACCCCGGTTATTTACTCAATGTTTTGTCCGGAGTTACAAAGTAGCACTACCCCATATTTATTTCACCGGAATCGACTGCGCGTGGTGGAAGAAATTTTGTGGGTCCCATTGTTGCTTCACTTGCACCAGATTGCGCTGGCCTTTGCGGAAGTTGTCGAGGAAATACAGCTCTAGCGCCTGATTCACATCGCCTTGGGTATGGGTGCCCAAGTCGGAGTCCGGGTAATTGTAATAGCAGCCATCCACAACCCCGCGCGGGTCATTGGCCGGATTGGGCGTGCCACCATATTCGGCATACACCGCTTGGTAAAAGCCATTAATCCAATCTAAATGCAGCTGCTCCTGCTCCCGATACTGCGCTAAATGGCTCTGGCCCGGGAAGGCGGCATTATTCCAATATGTTTGGTATTGCAGCTTCATGATCGAGCTGCGTTGCGGCACTGCTGTTGCGCTGCTGCCCAACTCGTTGATCGCGCCGCCGTAACTATCGACTTGCAATAGACTTTGCGCCAGGTCGTTTTCTTTCATGCCAGCGGGGGTGTAATTAAGCCAGTGGTAAATCGCGGCCACTTGCTCCTCTGGAAAGGCCGCTTTCATATAGGCCGATTTGTACTTGCCAAATTGATTTGGCCCTGAGCCATTCAGGGTTTGTAGTGCTTCCAGATAGGTTAAATGCTGGGCGTCTGCGCTGGCGGGGCGCACCGACATCCAACCGGGATGGCCACCCATAGGCTGGCGAATTACGGTGGTGGGGGCGATACGGTCAAAGCGTTGCTGCACCTGCTGGATGCGGGCTTGGGCATGCTGACAATGCTGATGAAAAGTGGAGCCCGCGGGTGAAGCAATTTGCAGCAACAAGCCAATTTGCTTGGCCGACACATGGTTTAATTTGAGTAAGCTGAAATCGTTCAGCGGCATGGTTGCGACAAAGTCAGCATATTCGGCCAGCAGCCGGGCGAAGTTTGCCTCGGTCATTTGGTCCCAGTCCCAGGCCACAGTCCAGATCGTGGCATGCTCTGGTGCATCGGGCAGAGTGGCAAAGTAATAACGCACAATCACCCCAAAATTACCGCAGCCCGCGCCTTGCAAGGCCCAGAATAAATCACGCTCGGCTTGGTTGCTGCTTTGATTGGAAACATGGCGCAATTGCGCCCGGCCATGCGCGGCATCCCAGGTGACAATATCGACGGCGCTGAGATGGTCAACGGTTAGGCCATGCAAACGCGACAGCAGGCCATAGCCGCCCCCGGTAATATGTCCACCTGCCCCCACCGAATAGCAAGAGCCAGCAGGCAAGGTTTTGCCAAAACCATTGAGCAGCGTACGGTACACGCTCCAGTTTTCACATCCGGCATCGATATAAAAAGAATTGCGTTCGGCATCAAACCCCAGTTGATTCAAGGCGGACATGTCAATTACGGCCTTGGTGCTGTCGTTGTAAACAAAATTTTCATAGCAATGGCGGCCCGATGTCACTTTCACATCGCGCCCATATTCGCTTAACGCAGCCCCCACACAATCGGCCACCTGCTCATATTGAGTCGGCACATAAACGGCTTGCAAGCTTGGTGCAAACCAACGCCGGTCAAAACCTTGCTGATCACTCAAAATTAACGGTTGATTACGGCCACGAGTCGGTGCTTGCGTCATGATGTCACTCCTATTCGGGTTGAATTTATATTCAAGTTGTCGATTTGTAAGCTAAAGAACTCAATCCCGCTCGCTGTTAATGTGGCGCCCAAGAAGTGTGCCGGAATTGCTTGCGGATCAAATTCATGTCGTCAGTCGGTCGGTCGGTAACGCAGGCCAAGCAGAGCCTTGTCGGGCTAAAAGCTCGACTTTTGAAAGAGTGATAGACCCAAGCTTGTGTTGCCGTGTATGGGAAGGAGTTAATTACAAAAACACGAGATTAATATAACAATATCAATAAGAATTATTAATATAAGATTACCCATTAATTTCTACAAGAGAAAAATATTCAACGTTGCCAGTTGGCTATGCCGACAAGGCTGAAAAAAACCTCGGGGTCAGGTCTTACATTTGACATTCCCCCTCCCGCATCTATTCTTATTACTAAGTTAGATAGGCAAGGAGAACGGAATGTCGCGGCCTTTGCGGGTGGAGTTTGCCGGGGCGCTGTATCACGTTACGGCACGCGGTAATGCGCGTGCCGCTATTTATTTGACGGATGAAGACAGGATTGAGTTTCTTACACTGCTTGCCGACACCGTTGCACGGCATAATTGGTATTGCCATGCCTATTGCCTGATGGACAATCATTATCATTTATTGATTGAAACGACTCGCCCCACTCTGTCGAAAGGCATGAAATTTTTAAACGGGACGTATACCCAATCATTTAACCGCACACACAAACGGGTGGGCCATCTCTTTCAAGGGCGATACAAGGCCATCCTGGTGCAAAAAGACACTTATCTATTAGAGCTTGCGCGCTACATTGTGTTGAATCCCGTGAGGGCAAGAATGGTCACGAGCCAGAACAATGGCCGTGGAGCAGCTATCGGGCGATGGTGGGTGCAGCGCTTGCGCCTGAGTGCTTAAGCACCGATTGGGTATTGGGTGGATTTGCCCAAACGAGACAAGCCGCCCAGCTAGGCTATATCCGCTTTATTCAAGCAGGAAAAGGTCAGCCTTCCCCTTGGGAACAACTCAAAAACCAGATTTTTCTTGGCGACGATGCATTCGTCGAAGAGATGCAGTGCAAGATTGATCCAGAGCAGTCGCTGCTGGATATACCAAAAAAACAAAAACTAGCACCCATTAAACCTTTGCAATGGTTCGAAGAGCACTACCCAAGCCGAGCCGAAAGCATGGCTGCGGCGTACTTGAGCGGGCATTACACGCTTACACAAGTTGGCGCGCATTTTGGCGTAAGTTACGCTACAGTCAGCCGTGCCGTAAAAAGCAAAGTGAGTGTCAAATGTAAGACCTGACCCCTTCCAAGCTTTTCAGTTAACAGGATGCCCATGACCCGCCCCACCGACACCGCCACTTCCATCTCCCTCGCCGCCTCTGCCCTTGCGGATCTTTACCCCGATGGTGTGTTAGGGGATGAGGGTTTGAATCAGCTTGGTTCACTTACGCTGGCGGGCTACAGCGGCACAACGCTGACAATGGATGCGGCGATTGCCACGCATATTACGGCCACCCTGCGCCACGATACTAAAACGCGGCCGCTGGATTTCTTGTGCGCGGAGATTCGGCAATTGCCAGGCGACGCGACGGTGGATAAATACAGCCTAACGCTGCGCCCTTGGCTGTGGTGGCTAACGCTGGCGAGTAATAACCGCGTGTTTCAGGCCAAAAGCGTGCCGGATATAGTAAAAGCGGTGTTTGCCGTACATGGCTTTAGCGATTATTCGCTGAAACTTGATGCCACTTATGATCCGCGCGAATACTGCGTGCAATATGGCGAGAGCGATTTTGATTTTGTTTCCCGCCTGATGGAAGACGAAGGCATTTTTTGGTTTTTTACCCATGAAGACGGCAAGCACACGCTGGTGCTGGCCGATAGCAACGATGCCTTCCCCGCCTGCCCAAACGCCAGCACCATTGCCTGGCTGGGGCAGGATATGGGCGCAAGGGAGTTGCACGGCATCCGCAGTGGCGAGCTGTGTCAGCAGGCGGTTTCTACCGCTTACAACACCAGCGATTACGAATTCACCACCGCCAGCACTTCGCTTTACTCGCAAACCAAGGCGGTGGATGGCGCGCGCTCGGTGTACGAGCATCCGGGTGGCTATACCGCCAAAGCCAAAGGGGACGCGCTGGGCAAAATTCGCGTGGCCGGTTTACGCAGCCAAGAGACGCGCTTTATTGGCGAGAGCGATTGCCGATGGCTGATCCCCGGCCACACTTTTACGTTAAGCGGCCATGATAATGCGTCGGCCAATATTGAATGGGTGGTCACCGCCGTCACACACGACGCCAGCCATGCCCATTATCGGAATCGCTTTAGCGCCATCCCCAAAGCAACGCCCTACCATCCGCCAAGGCTCACCCCCAAGCCGCGCATGCATACGCAAACTGCCTTGGTGGTGGGCAAATCAGGGGAAGAAATCTGGACCGACGAATATGGCCGCATCAAGATTCAATTCCCATGGGATCAGGACGGCAAAAAAGACGAAACCAGCTCCTGCTGGGTGCGGGTCATGCAGGCATGGAGCGGCAAAGCCTTTGGCGCGCAATTTATTCCCCGCATCGGTCAGGAAGTGGTGGTGACCTTTATTGATGGCGATCCAGATAAGCCACTCGTCACCGGCTGCGTCTACAACGGCGACAACAGCCTGCCCTACGCCCTGCCCGCCAATCAGACGCAATCGGGCATCAAAACCAATTCATCCAAGGGCGGTGGTGGCTTTAATGAGCTGCGTTTTGAGGATAAAAAAGACGCCGAAGAAGTGTTTCTGCAAGCGCAAAAAGACCTTAAAACCAACATCCTCAACGACGCCACCCACACCATCGGCCACGATGAAATCCGTACCGTTAAAAACGACCGCACCCGCACCGTGCAGGAAGGCAACGACGCCACTACCATCGACAAAGGCAATCGCACGCTAACGGTAAGCACAGGCGACGAAACCACCGACATCAAAGGTAAACGCAGCGTGAAAGCAGGCGGCGATGAAACGCGTGAAGTGGGCGGCAATCTGGAGCAAAAAGTCACAGGCAATTACACCATCACTGTTGACGGTGATCTCAGCATTAAAGTCAGCGGCACCATCAACATAGAAAGCAGCGGCGCCTACACCGCCAAAAGCGGCGCAGCCCTCACCAATCAGGCAGCCACATCACTCACCAACAAAGCCGGCACGGCACTAACCAATCAGGCAGGCACATCGCTGGATAACAAAGCCGGCACCACCCTCACCAACGACGGCGGTGTTAGTCTGATGAACAAAGGCGGTGCAGAACAAACCGTCGACGGTGGCGGCATGCTGACCATTAAGGGCGGGCTGGTGAAGATTAATTGATGCTTTCTGGTGAGTTAAAAATAAAACCCAAATCTTGAACCACAGAGAACACGGTTTTATAGGGTGTACAACGACGCAGTCGTTGCGCACCAAAAAACGGTGCGCAAGAAAAACGACTTGCACACCCTATGAAAATCAGCTTTTTTGCTAAGTTTTGTCTTTAGTGATGCCTATTGTGGGCACAAGGACGTGCCCACCCTACTGAGGTTTTGTAGGGCGGGTGAAACCCGCCGTTGCTCAAACATGGAGATCACATGCCCCAACCCTTTGAACTAGAACGCGGTAGCAGCAAGCTGAGTGGCGCAATGAATGAAGGCGCGCTGGATGGGCCGTTTAAGGTGCTGGATGCAAAAAAACCCCTCGCATCCATGCAGTATAAAAAGGGCGAGCTGCACGGGCCGATGCTGATGATGCACCCCAATGGCAAGATTTCGGCACAGCTTCATTTTCAAAAAGGCTTCTTGCACGGCCCAGCCAAATTTTTCTCGTCACAAGGCGCTTTGCAGCGTGAATGCGGCTACCAGCAGGGGCAATTGCAAGGCGTATGTAAAAATTATTTTAATAATGGCAAAGTCGCACAACTGGAGCACTACCAAACAGGGCTGCTACACGGTGAGCAGCTGCGCTTTCACCCCAATGGGCAAATTGCCGAGCGTCAGCATTTTAAAAACGGGCTAAGCGACGAAGAAGTTCAGCAGTTTGCAAGCGACGGCAAACTGCTTGGGGAAGATGGCAAGCCCATATCTAAAATAAAAACATGGCTAAAAACATAGGGTACGGTTTACTCGAATCCTAGCTGCTTTCGCTTGTGTATTCTTAGGGCGGAGCAATACGCGGGTTGCACCCGCCCTACGATGATTTAATGCTTGTAGTTTCTAGGATGTACAACGACGTACGGAGCGCATAGAGCGGTGCGCAAGAAAAACGCCTTGCACACCCTACATAAAACCAAACTTTGCTTTGCGCTTACCTTGATAAGATTGAGCTATATCCACCGATGATTTAAACAGGCAAAAAACTAAAATAGCTTTTTAAGCAAGCGATAATAGCCAACAGGCGCGGCCGATTGGCGGCCTGTGCTGCGTGTTGCACTGCATTGAATCAGCCACTGGCTATTGGCAGCTAGCAGCTGCTGATTAATGCCATCAATCACCGCACTGGGGTTGATGACCTTGGCCTTGCTGATTAGCTCAACGCTGGTGCATTGGCGCTGTTTTTGCAGCAAAGCACAGACACGCTGCTCGTCTGGATTGAGATTAAGCTGACTAAATGGATTTGTTGTAGGCATAAAGTAAGTAAGGCTTTTTTGGGCTGGCTATTGTGGCATGGCAATGCAGAGATGCACAGCCATCGGGTCAAAGCAGTTAATCCATACACGCCCCATCAAGGCACCAAATCCTGCATTTGCCCCGCCATCGCAATTTTAATGACCCCACCCCAAGTACACATCAAAGTACCGCTCGCACTAAGCGCAGGCATAGGCCCGACCAAGACCGTTGGCGCGCCGCCGGGTATCCACGGTGCAACGGTCATCGGGATACAAGGCATAGGCGTCAACACGCCCAAAGCCGCGGCCGTGGCGGCGATCACAGTAGGGTTGGCCATGCTCATGCAAGTGCCAAAAGGGGCGACATTCACAATGGGAATGTAATCCATCAAATTAGCCGCAGGCATGCCCCCCACCATCACCTGATTAAGGGGCAACACAATCAAAGTGCCGGGCGCTGCGCCAAAGCTGCATTGCAAAGAGGCACCGCTGCAAACCTGTGGGCTACCCATTTTTTCTCCTTACATGCAAATATTTGCAATACCTGTAGGGAGGGTGAAACCCGCGTATTTTTCAGCATTGCTCGCGGCTTGCTCCCGCCCTACACTTCCTTATTATCGGCAAATGAAAGCAAAAGTCAGATTTAAAAATAAAAAACCGCCACAAACGATCGCGTGTGGCGGTTTTTAATACATGCAAAAAACTTACTCTGCGCTTAATACACCACGACGAACCTGATCATCTTCAATCGATTCAAACAGCGCTTTAAAGTTGCCTTCGCCAAAACCTTCATTGCCTTTACGTTGAATAATTTCAAAGAAAATCGGCCCGATCACAGTTTCGGTAAAGATTTGCAGCAAAATGCCGCCGCCTTCAGTTGGCGCGCCGTCAATCAAAATACGGTTTTTGCGCAGACGCTCTAAATCTTCACCATGGCCTGGCAAGCGCGCATCAGTGCGATCGAAATAGCTATCTGGCGTATCTAGGAAACGTGTGCCACTGGCTTTTAATGCTTCTACTGTGGCGAAAATATCGTTACTGGCCATCGCGATATGTTGAATGCCTTCACCTTGGTACTGGCGCAGAAATTCTTCAATCTGGCTTTTATCATCAGACGATTCGTTAATAGGAATACGGATTTTGCCGCAAGGGCTGGTCATGGCGCGGGAAACGAGGCCAGTCAGCTTGCCTTCGATATCGAAATAGCGAATCTCGCGGAAATTAGCGATGTTTTCATAAAAGCCCGACCAGACATCCATATTGCCGCGCATTACATTATGAGTAAGATGATCAACCTCGTATAAGCCAACACCCGCTGGATATTGATCCACGCCTTCGAGCGGCACGAAATCAACATCATAGATATTCTGGTCTTTGCCATAGCGATCAACAAAATACAGCGCCGAGCCGCCAATCCCTTCCACCGCAGGAATATTGAGTTCCATAAAGCCAATCGGGCGGTTATAAGGCTTAGCGCCATGTGCAATCGCATATTGATACGCACGATCTGCATCTGCTACGCGCCAAGCCATCGCACAAGCGGACGGGCCATGAATGGCGGCAAATTGACTAGCAGGTTGTGTTGGCTCGCCATTGACGATGAAATTAATTTCACCTTGGCGGAATAAGCTGGCGTTTTTGCTTCTGTGTCGCGCAATTTCCACAAAACCCAATGATATAAACAAGGCCTTCAGATTATCTAATGCTTCCTGAGTATTGCCTGTGTATTCAACAAACTCAAAACCATTGGTTTCAAGTGGGTTAATGCTTGGTTTTTCCATTTTCATCTATCTCTCCATAGGTGAAACCCGAATATAAAAATGCCGTGATTCTATTTATAAAATATCACCACGGCATCGCCATATCGGGTTAATTTAGACCGTGCTTAGCGGTCCATTTTGAAAAATCGTTTTCCAATGCATCAAAGCTTTCAATTACAAATAAATCTTCCTGCATATGCCAGATGTCATATGCGGTTTCTGCCACTTTTTCTATATCAAAAGCGCGTTTACGTGTTTGATCAGACAAACTAAACATCACTTCCTGTGGGGACGATGCAATACCCGCACCAAAGATATGCAGGCCATTGGCCTCTTGAATTAAACCAAATTCAACCGTGTACCAATAAAGGCGCGGCAACCACACTTTAGCGGGGTGATCCAACTCAAAAGCGCGCACACCGGCCTTGCCAAATGCTTCAAAGAAAGCAGCAAAACGAGGGTGAACCAAGAGTGGCGCATGCCCCAATAAATCGTGAAACATATCAGGCGCAGGGGTATAGCCAATTTCATCCGGCTTACGAATAAAATCGGTCGAGGGAAAAATACGCTGGGCTAATAATTTAAAAAAATCTTCATCCGGCACAATGCCCGATACACGGGTGAGTTTCCAACCAGAGAGCGCTTCTATTTTGTCGCTGATTTCCACCAGGCTTGGAATACGGTCACAGGGAAATCCCACTTTCTCAATGCCCTCTAAAAAAGCATGGCAAAGGCGGCCCGGCAAAACCGCTTGTTGATTAGCAATCAGGGTGGCCCATGTTTGATGCTCAACGTCGGTGTATTGCGGAATTGGGTAAGAATGGATGTCTAACACGGCGTCCGGCACGGACAATTGCATATCAGCACGTAGGGTTGCTGCTTCATCGGTATACACAAGACTTCTCCTAAATGGTATTTTTCACAGCAACTGCTCTACACTAGCTTTTCATTTTACAAAAAGTGGCGAGCAATTTTGTTTCTAAAATGCCAATAAAATAAATATTTATGCAATTTAACACCAATTAAACATAAAAGAAGGGGAGATAACACCATGGAACTAGATAGGACTGATATTAAAATTCTTAACGAGCTTCAGTTACATGGCCGATTAAGCAATGTGGAGCTGGCAGAAATCATCGCTTTATCCCCATCTCCCTGCTTGCGACGGCTCAAACAGCTCGAAGATAGTGGCGTTATTCGCAAATATGTTGCACTTTTGGATCCACTTTTAATTGGCCTTGGTTTACAGGCTTTTATCCGTGTTTCGCTGGAAAAACGCGGGCATAGTCATCTACAGGAGTTTGCCTCTGCCATCCAAGAGTGGCCTGAAGTGGTCAACTGTTATGCCATGACCGGCGAGATGGATTATTTGCTGCAGGTGTATTTTGAAGACATGACGCACTTTTCTAAATTTGTGATGGGGCAGCTACTGCAACACCCCGGCATTGCCGATATCAAATCAAGCTTTGTGTTAAAAGAATTTAAAAACACCACCAACCTGCCTTTAAGCCATCTGAATCCATAAGACATGGGGCGTGTTGGGTAGGGAGCTGTTCCACCCCTACTCAGCACGCCCCATTCACTCCCTCATTACTTACAGCAAAAACAAAACACAAACGTCATCAAAAGCTTACATACTGTCTGTTTTCCATCAATAAGCTGATGGAAGTCTTCCTTGCTGCTTGCCAGAGCCTAGGTATTTCGGCTATACCAAAGCAGATATTCATATCAAAAGATACCTCGTATGAGTTTACAAACCCTCTGGCTGATTGCTGCATTGCTGCTTGCCGGGTTAGAAATGCTGACAGGCACTTTTTACTTACTGGCTGTGGCAATCGGTTTAGCCAGTGCCGCTTTAGCCGCATGGCTGGGCTTTAGCTTTACTGTGCAAGCCCTTAGCGCTGGCCTGATCGGCCTTGTGGCTGTCGCCATTTTGCGGCGCTGGCAGCGCCAGCACACCAGCGCCCCTGCTGAGATCAGCAGTGATATTGGCCAGCATGTCGAGATCGTGGCATGGCAGGGCGAACGACGCGCCCGGGTTCGCTACCGCGGCACATTATGGGATGCGGAGCTGGCTACCGACTCTGAAACCGGCCAAAACGATTACCTGATTATTGCCACCCAAGGCAACTCGCTTATTCTTAACCACTCACCACTAAGGCACTCCTAATGGAATTCGGATTTCCCCTTTTTTTCTTAGTTATCGCTGTTATTTTTATCGCCAAAACATTCAAAGTGGTGCCGCAGCAGCACGCCCTGATTATTGAACGCCTTGGTAAATTTCACGCCGTATTGCAACCGGGGTTGAGCTTTATTGTGCCCTTTATCGATCGCGTTGCTTACAACCTATCGCTTAAAGAAATTCCGCTCGATGTGCCATCGCAAATTTGTATTACAAAGGACAATACCCAGCTGCAAGTCGACGGCCTTTTGTATTATCAGGTTACCGATCCCAAGCTGGCTTCTTATGGCACCTCGGATTACGTGATGGCAATTATGCAATTAGCGCAAACCACGCTGCGATCTGTGATCGGCAAGTTAGAGCTCGACAAAACCTTTGAAGAGCGGGACGACATCAATGCTGCGGTTGTGAATGCGCTTGATGAAGCAGCACGCAGCTGGGGCGTAAAAGTATTGCGCTACGAAATCAAAGACCTCACCCCGCCTAAAGAAATTTTGCACTCTATGCAGCAGCAAATTACTGCCGAGCGCGAAAAGCGTGGCCGTATTGCGCAATCTGAAGGGGTAAAGCAAGAACAAATCAACTTAGCCACCGGCCAGCGCGAAGCCTCTATCCAGCGCTCCGAAGGCGAGCGCCAGGCAGCCATTAATGCTTCTGAAGGTGAAAAACAAGCTGCCATTAATCAGGCAGAAGGTGAAGCCGAAGCACTACGCTTAGTTGCCCGTGCCACAGCCGAAGCCATTCATATGGTGGCACAAACCATTAAACAACCAGGCGGCTTAGAAGCGGTTAATTTAAAAGTAGCCGAGCAATATGTGGCGGCCTTTGCCAATATTGCTAAAGAAGGCAATACCATGCTGCTGCCCGCCAATGCCAGCGATGTGGCGGGCATGGTTGCTACCGCAATGTCCGTGATTAAACCCCCAGTACAGCCTTAATTTACCGAAGGAAAATAGCGCCATGTCAGAACCCAAATACCGCCTCGTCACCCGCAGTGATTTCGATGGTTTAGTCTGCGCGGTGCTATTAACCGAGCTTGATATGATTGACGATATTTTATTCGTACATCCTAAAGATATGCAGGATGGGAAAATCGCCATTACCGCCAACGACATCACCACCAATTTGCCTTATGTGGCAGATGCTTACCTCTCTTTTGATCATCATCTGTCCGAAACGATTCGTACCGTGGGTGAAAAAACCAATCATATTATCGACCCCAAAGCGCCTTCTGCCGCCCGTGTGGTCTATGACTATTACGGCGGCAAAAGTGCCTTCCCTAAAATCAGCGAGGAGATGATGATTGCGGTAGATAAAGCCGATTCGGCCGAATTTACCCGTGAAGAAATCCTCACCCCCAGAGATTGGGTGCTGCTTAATTACTTAATGGATTCACGTACAGGCTTGGGGCGCTTTAAGAATTTCCGAATTTCCAATTACCAGCTGATGATGGATTTAATTAAATACTGTGGCAACCATGGCATTGACGACATCCTTGGCCTGCCTGATATTCAAGAGCGTATCGAAGTTTATTTTGAGCACGCTCCGCAAGCCAAAGAGCAGCTGATTAACTGCAGCCGTATTTACGATAATTTGGTTGTCCTTGATTTACGCAATGAAGAAACGATTTATGCCACCAATCGTTTTATGATTTATGCGCTCTATCCCCAATGCAATATCTCGATTCATATGCTGTGGGGTTTGCACCAGCAAAATACCGTTTATGCCACTGGCAAATCAATTATTAACCGCAGTTCGCAAACGAACATTGGTGAGCTGATGCTGGAATACGGCGGCGGCGGCCACGAAAATGCAGGCACTTGCCAAGTAGCAAACGAAGACGCCAACCGTGTGCTGCGAGAGCTGGTACTTAAAATTACAGCGGACGGCTGATTTGTAGGATTACTGCGTGAGTACGCACCATGTACTCACGCAGCACGGCGTTTTATCCATGCGTTTCCCTCATAACGTTTTTGGTGCAAATCAAGACCACATTCAATGAATAGGCCTACTGTAGTGCGGAACGTGGCTCCACGCATTTGCTGCCTTTCCAAAGTCCGCCCCCGCCCTCACCCAAGACCCCGCTTTTCCCCAAGGGAGCCAGTGTGGATATTCCCGGCTACAGTCTAAAAAACACACTTTATCAAGATGTGGCAGGAAGCATGGTCCGTGCTGTTCATGCAGATGGCAACGCCTGCATTTTACGCATCGCCTCACTCCCCCGCGCCAGCATCACTTTAAAGAGCGAGCGAGATTTACTCGAGCAAATCCAAACCAAACACACACCCAAGGTGCTCGATTTATTTAAGCATGGTGCGTCTATGGTGCTAGTGCTGAGTGATTGCCCCGGCCGCACTTTAGAAGATTTAATGAGCGAAACCGGCCACACAACCGGCACCACGCTGCAACTTGCCATCACACTGGCCAGAAAACTACAGCGCACCACCGCCATTGCCCAAGCACTGGCCTCCCTACATGCCAGCGGCAAACCGCATGGCAGGCTCTGGCCCGATCACATCATTATTGCGCCAGACCATACCATCCGTTTTGTGGGCATGGCGGACGGTGGCGAAGCCGATCCACAAAAACACCGTGCAGCGTATTTCTCGCCAGAACAAACTGGGCGCCTGCGCTCAGATGTTAACCCACGCAGTGATTTTTATACCTTGGGCGTCATTTGCTACCGGATGTTTACAGGGCAGTTGCCCTTTAATAGCAACGACACGCTTTCTTTAATCCACGCCCACCTCGCAAAAATCCCCACCCCGCCCAACGAGATATCTGACACCCCGCCAGCGCTCTCCGCCATTATTATGAAGCTACTGGAGAAAATCCCAGAGAAGCGTTACCACACCGCGGTAGGGCTGGCCCACGATTTGCAGCGCTGCACCGAGCGGCTTTCAAACGGCTTAACCAGCCCTTTTCAGCTGGGGGAGGACGATGAGCCCGGCGTGCTTCACCCGTCGAACACTCTTTACGGCCGGGATCATCAGCGATTAAGCCTGCTGAATGCCTTTTCGCGCAGCCAGACTCAGGCGGCTGAAGTGGTGCTTATTTCCGGCTATTCGGGAATAGGAAAAAGCTCGCTGGTGCAATCGCTAAGACCCGATATTATTATGGCGGGTGGCTTTTTTATTGAAGGAAAATTCGATCAGTACCAACGCAGCATTCCCTATGCCGCCCTTTCCACCGCCTTTGATAAGCTGATCCGGCAGTGGCTGGCAGAGCCTAATACCGAACACTGGAAAAACAGGGTTCTCGCCGCCGTAGGTAGCAATGCACAAATTCTGATTGATGCAATCCCTGCCTTGCAATGGCTGATTGGCCCGCAAGCCCCGGTTGCAGAGCTTGGCCCTGCTGAGCTGCGCCATCGCTACAACAAAACACTGGTCGACTTTATTCAGGGTATTTGCCATCAGCAATCACCCCTAGTGTTATTTCTGGACGACTTACAATGGGCCGATCCTGCCAGCCTTGATTTAATGGGCCAGCTACTGACCAATACCCACAATAAGCACTTACTGCTGATTGGTGCCTACCGAAACACTGAAGTCCTCTCAGGCCACCCCCTGCTGCTCGCCCAAGCCGAATGGCATACCCAGAATGTGCGCAGCACCTTGCTTGAGCTGGCCCCGCTTACACCAGCCCAAGTCAACGATTTTCTCATCGATGCGCTGCATACAGGGGAACACACCTTTGCACTGGCCAACCTGATCCATAAAAAAACCGGCGGTAATCCTTTTTTTATTGGCAAGCTATTACGCACGCTGGTAGACGAAGCCTTTATTTATTGGGATAGAGAGACGCGTGCCTGGGTATGGAGCGTCGCCCGCCTTGCCACCCATAATGTGGCAGAAAACGTTGTCGATCTGGTGATCGAGCAATTGCACCGCCTACCTGCTCATGTACAAGAATTAGCCAGCGCAGCTTCCTGCTTTGGCAATTTATGCAGCCTGCCAGATTTAGCCGCCATTACCGGCCTTAGCCAGGCCAAAACACATGAAAGCTTGCAAGTATTGCGCCAAACAGAGCTGATGACCGAAATCCCCAGTGAAGCAGGCAAGCCCAAACAAATTCGTTTTATGCACGACAGAGTGCAGCAAGCCGCCTATTCGCTACTCAGCGAAAGAGAGCAACAAGCTACGCACATCCGCATTGCACAGCACTTGGTCAAGGCCAATAACGGCGCACATTTTCAAGAACAGCTTTTTACCATTGCCCAGCAATTTAGCGCGGGCTTAAATGTTTTTCTTAAAGCGGCAGACCCTGAGCAAAACCGCTATCTAGCAGATATATTTTTGCAAGCCGCCAGCAAAGCCTTTGCTTCTGCCGCCCACAGCAGCGCCAGACTCTTTGCAAACAATGCACAGCTGCTGCTGAGCGAAGAGCACTACTGGGAAAACGATTACCCGCTACTCTTGCGCCTTCACTACATACAGGCAGAAGCGGCTTTTCTTTCTGGTGATTTAGCCACCTCTGAAGCCATCATCCATGCAGCCAGACCCCGGCTACGCACTGTGCTGGAAAAAGCCGCGTTTCAAAACCTGCTGATCACCGGTAAAACGCTTTCTGCCGATTACCTTGGCGCAATCGAAGCGGGCCGGGAAGCACTAGAATTATTAGGCTTGGCTTGGCCTAACGATCCGGAAGCAGCGTTTCAAGAAATACTGGCTCAGATTGAAGAAAAAATGCAGAATCGCCAGCCTATAGAGCTGCTGCAATTACCGCTACTGAGCGACCCAACCCAGCAGCTCATTCAAAAAACCCTGCTCAATCTCGACACCTCCACCTCTTTTGGCCACCCGCGCTACTATCCCTTTATTATTTCCCGCATGGTACTGACCGCGCTGGAGCACGGCAATTCAATCGAGATTTGCAAGGGCTACGGCACATTTGGTGTATTGCTGGGCAGCCTGTTTGGGCAACGCCAGCGCGGCTTTGAATTCGCCAGTCTGGGATACCAGCTCATCACCCCTTTGGACGCAATGGCGCTCAAATGTAAAACCGGCTGGCCCTATGCGGTAGGCTGCCTGCCCTGGGTTAAACCGCTACATGATTCATTGCCACTGATTCAAGACAGTATTAATGCAGGGCTAATGACCGGAGATCAGCAATTTACTGGCTATTTATATTGTGCAGATGTACTGCATCGCTATATCAGCGGCTTGCCGCTCTCTAAATTAAGCGAGCGCATCGAACAAACTTTGCAATCATCACTCGCCAATAAAAACCAGTGGGCGATTGACACCCTCAATGCCTTACGCTTTTCTGTTGCGGCCTTTACTGCAGAAACATGGGATGGCACCACGTCCAATGAAGCGCAATTTGTTCAGGAGTGCGAACAAAACGACAGCCGCTCATCGCTGTGCTTTTATCATATTTACCGCGCCCAGCGCATGCTGTTTGCAGGCCATTATGAAGAAGTGATTTTGCATGCTCGCCAGGGGCTGGCACTGTGCCGCTACATCATGGGCTTTATCGCCAATTTTGATGCGCACTGGTGCTTAGCCATGGGGCTGGCGAACCGAGCACCATCAGAAAGCCAAAAAATAGAAATACAAAACCATCGTGAGCAGCTGGCCGCATGGAGCAACGATTGCCCTGATAATTTCTCACATAAATTGCTCTTACTCGACGCACAAATTGCCCTGCTGCAAGGCCAACACGAAGCCGCGCTTTTATGCTGCCACCAATCCATTACCGCCGCACGCAGCCAGGGCTTTACTCAGGATCTTGCGCTGGCAGAAATCCATACCTGTAAATTATGGGTTGAACACGGCTACCCGGTTTACGCCACCCACCACCTTAAAAATGCCATTTCAAATTTGCAGCACTGGGGCGCCATCGGACTTGCCAAAACACTGCGCCATGAATTTAGCTCGGTATGGCAACTGATCCCCCCTGAAGAAGACGTTTTTCATGGCCGCGCGCTCTCTTCGGCAGGCGTACTCAAGGCCTCGCAAGCTATCGCCAGCGAGCTGGCTCTTGATCCGCTACTGGTACGCCTAACCGAGCTAATGATTGAAAGCGCGGGTGCCACAATGGGTGCGCTGATTCTGGCGGAAGACGGACAGCCCAGGCTAAAAACGGTAGGCATTATCGAAAACGATGCCATCACCGTGCGGCCCAGAAACAGCCTCAGCCTGCCGGTTGCCGCATCGATTTTGCAATATGTCTGGCGCACTTTAGAAACCGTGGCCCTTGATGACGCGGGACTGGATGAGCGCTTTCAACGCGATTCTTATGTGCACAATACGCGGGTTAAATCGGTACTGTGTGGCCCCATCATCAAGCAAGGCGTGCTGCTTGGTGTTTACTATCTGGAAAACCCGCTCTCGGCAGGCGCATTCACCACAGCAAGGCAAGAAGTCATCCATGCCCTATCCACCCAAGCGGCTATTTCAATGGAAAACGCACGCCTCTACGACGAGCTGGAAAGCCGTGTAGAGATTCGCACCCAAGAATTAAGCGCTGTCAACCAGCACCTGGAAAACGAGCTAGCAGAAAGAAACCGCATCGAAAAAGCACTCAGAGAAAGTGAATCACGCTTTCGCGCCATTGTAGAGAGCATGCTGACGGGCTATATGAAAACCGAACTAGCCAGCGGCAAAATTCTCGCCATAAACTCGGCCATGCTCGAAATTATCGGCGTAAACGGCACAGAAGCCTTGCTGGGAGAATGCGCCCACCGCTTTTTTGAGAGCGCACAAGAACATAAGCACCTGCAAGAAATGATTCTGAAGCATGAAAGAGTCAGCCGCTACGCCATCAAAATTCGCAATAAAAGCGGCAAAATACTGGATGTACTCACCACCAGCCGTCTGCTGTACAACGCAGAGGGCGAGCCCAGCCATATTGAAGCCACCATGATGGATATCACCGAACTCAATCATGCCAAAGAAGCGGCAGAAGCCGCCACCAAAGCAAAGAGTGCTTTTCTGGCCAATATGTCGCATGAAATTCGCACACCGCTTAACGCCATCCACGGCATTGCCCATTTGCTGAAACACACCGCCTTAAATGAAAAACAAAATGATTATTTACAAAAACTCACTCAATCGACCAATACACTCATTGCCCTGATTGACGATATTCTTGATTTTTCTAAAATTGAAGCCGATCGGCTCGATTTAGAACAAGAAGTGTTTTCCTGCCGCAGTATTGTGGATCAGGTGGCTTCTATTCTTAAATTCAGAGCCGAAGAAAAAGGGCTCAGCTTACTGCTTAGCCTGCCTGAGCATTTTGCCGAATGGCGCAAAGGGGATGCGCTTCGTTTAACCCAGATTCTAATTAATTTATTAGGCAATGCCATTAAATTTACCCAGCAGGGCTGGGTGCATTTAGAGCTTAGCTGCCCCACCGAAACACGGATGCTGTTTACCATTACAGATCAGGGAATCGGCATGACAGACGCACAGATAAACCGGCTGTTTCAGCCTTTTATTCAGGCAGATAATTCAACAACGAGGCAATTTGGCGGTACAGGGCTAGGGCTGTCTATCAGTAAAAAACTAGTCAAGCTGATGGGGGGCGATATTACAGTAAGCAGCCAGCCCGGCAGAGGAAGTCAGTTTAGTTTTTATGTGGAATTAGCCCTTGCTGAGGAGGTGCTGGATACGCCAAGCGAAAGCATAGAGCAGGCAGAAAGCTTTGAAGGCAAGCATGTTCTGGTGGTGGACGACGTGGCCATCAATCGCCTTGTTGCCCGCGAGCTGCTATCGCTGCTTAAAATCAGCTGCGATGAGGCCAATAATGGCGAAGAAGCACTCGCCAAGCTAAGCAGCCATCACTACGACTTAGTATTTATGGATTTGCAAATGCCCATTATGGATGGCTTAGAAGCCACCCGGCAAATGCGGGCAAGGGGCGATCAAACCCCGGTGATTGCCTTAACTGCCGATGCGCTGGAATCGCATAAAAAAACCTGTGCCGAAGTTGGCATGGACGACCACCTCGCCAAACCAATCATCCCTCTGCAGCTCAACACCCTGCTCAAAAAATGGCTCCTCAACAAGCCCTGAACCCCTCAAAAAAACCCAAATCTTGAAACACGGAGTACACAGAGAACACGGAGTTTCACGGAGAAAACCTTACTCTTGTTTTTCTCCGTGGCCCTCTGCGTCCTCCTTTTCCTCCGTGGTTTGAGATTTGGGTTTTATATTGAAGCTAGTGCGCGCAGCGCTCTGGCAGGCTGCGGATGGCATCGGCATTGGATGGCGAAAACACCATTTCGGCAGCTTGCGACCAGCTTACCCATTTAAAGCGGCGATGCTCGCCTTCGGCAAGCGTAACTTCCAAAGCGATGGGGACTTCTAAGCTAAAAACATGCTCAGTATTGTGAGTGGTGCCGGGGGCATAACGGTGACGCCAGATCTCGAAAATTTCGAAATCGTGACTTTGCTGCCAATTGCGTAATGAATACATACAGGCATCGATGCCGGTTTCCTCAAAAACTTCGCGCCGCGCCGTTTGTTCCAGCGATTCATCGCCTTCCCGGCTGCCTGTTACCGATTGCCATGCCTCATTAAAATCAGTCCGCTCCATAAGCAGCACCTGTAAATCAGGCGTGTGAATCACAATCAGCGCAGATACCGCTTGCTTGTATAGCTTCGATGCAGTTTGAGTAGTCATGACAAAGTAAAAAGTCCGTTGAGAAGCAAAGCTTAAACCATGCAAGCGCCCACTCACAACTTCATCGAGTAAAAAGCGTTAAATAAAGGGTCATCAGTTCATTACTACAAGCACCTCGATAGATGCATCATTCCCCCACACAAGGAATGGCACTTCAATGCGCAGTCCTCAATCGATTCAAATTCCAAAATTCACTGGTGCGCATGGCAGACCAGCGGGCGGGGTAAATGATGAGATCAATTCGTAATATTAAAACATTCAAAATAAAAAAAAGATAAACTACCTGATATAGCTCAATTACTAACTTTGTAGAGCGAGAGGAAGCCATATTTAATACGGGTTAAACATTGGCCCCCCCAAAAAATATTCATAACGAGCTATGCTGTTACGGCACACCAGCAACAGGGTCTGCTGACCCTTGCCGAGGCATTTAGCGGTTAATTTTATTTGCTGCTTCTGCAACCAGCTTTAAATGACTTAGCTCAAAAAAATCCTTTTCTAGATTTTCTTCAATAGGAGTCATAATGCGGTGGTTTAAATAATGCCTGCTGTAAACAAAATCATCCCAAGCCCGCTCTAACGGGCTATCTGCCATTGAATCATGAATATATTTTTCGAATAATTTTTTTGATTCGCCCAGATTACTGGCCCGATTGTTTTGCCACATTGCCCATAATTTTTTTGACTCCTCATCAAGGCCCCCAGGCTCTAGTGCTGAACGTGCGCTTCTGCGGGCCATGCTATCAATCTCATTTTTCAGCATCTGATAACGTGCGTTTTCTAAATTAGTGCCTTTGCCTGCTTTAAATGATTCATACCAGCTTTTTAACCATGCTGTATGCATCGCAATATGCCCGGCCAATTCTGCTTTTATATCGGCAGGCAATTGCTTTTTTGTATGTGTTTGCAAAGAGAGCTGAGCGCAAGCCAAACCGGTATCGCTATACCCCTGCCGCAAAGATTTAATTACCAGGGCTGACGTAACCGTTTCTGTTGTTGAAGCCAGCTCACTTGCTTTAGCCCAGTACTGATACACCAGATCGGAAACCGCACCATCTAAGCGAATTGAACTATACAAAGCAGGTGCTGTTTTTTCTATTTTCTCTAAAGTCATCACCGGCACGCCATTACGCCATGCCCGGTTTAGCATCCACTGCAGGGGCATTCGCGCTAATTCCGGGCTTAAACCCTGCTCTTTATCTGCATAGCCACCAATCACATCCCCCTGATCCCCAGGGAATAATCGCTCCTCTAACCTGCCGCCAGGTGCTCTGGCCCCACCAATAATCGATAATGGCTTATAAAGCCTGTATTCATGTGCAGCGGCATAATGCACCACTTTTTCAAAAGACTTAGGAAGCTTCAAGTCATCTTTTACTGAATTCGCTATAGGCAAAAAGCCTGTTAAAAAATTATCGTCAAACCGCGCACTGACACAATCCAATAAACCCATAAAACGAAAGTGCACCCGAATGCCATCATATTTACCCCCCTCGCATATTTCATCTACCAAATGGTTGGCAAAAGCCAATGCCAAAGCCCCGCCAAAATCAGCGCCAAAAATAGCCACATTAATATGTTTAATCGTGCCTAATGTTTGCCCAATAGTAACATTGTTTTTGAAATCATATTCAGCCTGCTCCAGCCTAGTATCTACGCCGGTATTAAACAGGGCGGACACCCATTTCGCATCCCGCACAAAACCAATATGCTCAATAGAATGAGATGCAGCCATTTTGCCAAGCTCACCACGCACCATCTTGTGGATTTGTAAAGGATTGTGAATCAAATCATTTGCGTAATTTAGCCAATCGCGTGTTACACGCCGTATAAATTGCGCCCGATGATTGGGCTTCCATACAATATCCCACCAAGGCTTATAAGGATCTAAAGCCGCACGCCCCCCCTGTTTACCCAAAGCTTTAACCCTATCCCACCAGCCTGGCCTATTCTGAACAACCTCTTTGCCCGCCTTATACAAAAAAGGCACCGTCGCCATAACAGCCTCTTTAAGCTTCTCCTTTACCGCATCAATAACACCTTCTTCTGCCTCTTTTTTAATTTTGGCAGCTTCCATTTTGAGCAATACTTTTCGCTCTGGCTCAAAACGTGCACCTAAGCCCGAGTAATAGTTAGAGAAAATACCTTTTACTGGAATATCTAATGAAGTACGCCATAGTTTGCCCATATTAGAAATAGCAGCGCCATCATCATCTTTATGATGGGCAAAGGCATCAAAATAAAATGACAGCCATAAAGTCTGATCACACGCTGGGCAAAGATCTCTTGCTTCGGCTTTAATGCGCTCGGCCTTATCTGTTTTTGCATTACTCATACCAATACCCTTATTTTAGCCGTGGTAAATCAAGCAGCTTTAGCTCAACATGATGATCAGGATAAATATGCACCTGAAAATAGCGCGAACTACGTGATTCCGCCTTGGGCATAGACAGAATCACTTCATGGCTTTCTGGTATCACCCCCGCATCCATTTCAGCCACAGATTTCCAATCAAAAACCCATTTCACTTTAACTTCTGACCCACCAACCGAGGCTCCGCAAGAAAACTTCCCACCCCCTCCATAAGCGTTATCATCAGGCTTTGAGGGAAGATTGCCCCCCCCATTCCCATTGACATAAAATTCCGCAATGCCTTTGTGCGTATAATTAAACCCCTGAAAACAAACGCCATAGCTTTCTTCTTGTAAAAATGAGCTCCAAATCCACCATGCCGCCAGTGAAAGCACCACTAAGATGGATATAGGGCTAATTCTTTTTAAATTTTTTTTCATAGAAACAGATCCTAAAATTTATTATTAGTTTTTAATTGTAAAAAACAAAAAAACCATTACAAAACCAAAAAACACTCTTTTGCTTCGAACTTCATATTATTCATACCAATACCCTTATTTTATCCGTGGTAAATCAAGCAGCTTTAGCTCAATATGATGATCAGGATAAATATGCACCTGAAAGTAGCGCGAACTACGTGATTCTGCCTTGGGCATAGGCAGAGTCACTTCATGGGTTTCTGGCGGCACACCTGCATCAATCTCAGCCACAGATTTTCTATTAAATAACCATTTCACTTTAACTTCTGGCCCACTTACCGACGCGCCACAAGAGAACTTCCCGCCCCCCCAAAAGCATTATCCTCGGGCTTTTTAGAAATATTCCCCCCGCCCATACCATTGACGTAATACTCTGAAATAATCTTGTCGGTATAATTAAACCCCTGAAAACAAACGCCGTAGCTTTCTTCTTGAAAAAATGAGCTCCAAATCCACCATGCCACCAGTGAAAGCACCACCAAGATGGATATAGGGCTTATTCTTTTTATATTTTTTTTCATAGAAACAGATCCTAAAATTTATCATTAGTTTTTAATTGTAAAAAACAAAAACTCATTACAAAACCAAAAAATACTATTTTGCTTCGGACTTCATATTACTCATACCAACACCCTTATTTTAGCCGTGGCAAATCGAGCAGCTTTAGCTCAACATGATGATCAGGATAAATATGCACCTGAAAATAGCGCGAACTACGCGATTCCGCCTTGGGCATAGGCAGCGTCACTACATGGGTTTCTGGCGGCACGCCTGCATCCATTTCAGCCACAGATTTCCAGTTAAACACCCACTTTATTTTTACTTCTGATCCACTAACCGACGCGCCACAAGAAAACTTCCCACCGCCTCCAAATGCATCATCATCAGGCTTCGAAGAAATATTACCCCCTCCCATACCATTGACGTAATACTCTGAAATAATCTTGTCGGTATAATTAAATCCTTGAAAACAAACGCCATAGCTTTCTTCTTGAAAAAATGAACTCCAAATCCACCATGCCGCCAGTGAAAGCACCACCAAGATGGAGATAGGGCTAATTCTTTTTAGATTTTTTTTCATTGTCTATTTAATTATATTTTTTACGTTTTCTAACAAAATAAATCCTCACTACACCTAGCGCTTTTCAGCATGAAAGTGCATCAATTGTTAGCCAAAAATATCAATTAAATCTATCTTTTTATTTTTTACGCTTAATAAATTACTTTCTGTACCTTCACTAAAAATCTGCTCATCCGGCCAATCTAAGGTCATTGCACAAAATATATACTGCTGATCTGGCTTATTTAACCCTGCTTGCTCCATCATTAGCACAGAGCGATTTACACGCTGATACAGCTCAAAATTTGCATAATTCATATCTACATATTCATTAGCCATTAGCTGTGCGATCAACCAATGAGGGCGATTTGTCTTTTCTAATTGATCCAACTGGCTTTTTATAAGCGTAATAGAACCCCTGTTTTTCACAATAGATGGCGCTGCATCAATACACCACAATGTCCCATCCGGGTGAATAGATAACCATTGCTGAACAGGAGCAGTAACAGCGCGCCATTGATGAGCAGTCAACACTGTTTTTAATTGAAGCAATACACATGCATCATAAAATCTGCATAGACCACTGCGGCGTTCCGGTAAATGAATATGACTTAAAGCACGCCAATAAGAGTGAATTTGACTAATTGGCCAATCACTATAAAACCATGTAATGCTATGTGGGTACTGAATACTTAGCTCTAGGGTGAGATCAAGCATCTTATCGGAAGCATTAAATAACCATGCGGTTAAATCCGGATGCTCTCCCTCTGGGCTGTCATCCAGCAAATTATGCCAAGACGATACAAACCCCGCCCAAACAGCCTGTTCTTTCAAAGGGATTTGTGATGCATCCAGCAAGGCAAACCACTTGCCCTGCACGCGCTGATCCGTAGAGATTTGTTCCCGAATTTGATTTACATACTGGCTCATGCCCGTTCTCCAATCGCTTGATGAGTTAAACCCATCTCCCGCATACACTGCCTGCAAACCGGTGGATTAAAAGCAGGCAAGCGCACATTCATACTCGCCGGCCCGCTTATCTCATGGTTCGCGCCTTTAATACTCACTTCCCCCGGGCAATGAATCTCGATATTGCCGCCTTTGATGCGGATGTATGCGCCGCCGGCGGTCATCAGGATTTCGTCTTTAGCAACGACATGAATGCTTTCTTTGCAGGCTGTGATTTTGACATTTTTGTCGGCGGTGATTTCAATATCATCGCTCTGTGCTTGCAGCTGGATTTTACCTTTGGCAGCGATCAGTTTTAGCGCGACTTGGTCTTTTACCCCCGCTACAAACAGGCTGATGTGCTGGCCTACGTTGTGTATCCAACGGCGGCCAGAGGTTTGGTTTGTGTCTCTTTGCGCAACTAGATCAAGATTTGTGCCTGCGGTAATCGTTTGGCTTTGCGGGCTGGTGATGGCGATGCCGTCCTCTCCGTACAGCAAGATGATTTTTTGTTGCCCTGCTTGGTCTTGGGATTTTGTTTTACCGTCTTTGTCGGTATTGCTGCCCGCTTCAAGGCTTTTGCTGGCGTGCACGTGGTGGTAAAGATGACCGGTGCTGGCTTTGCTGCCTGCGCTATTGTCGGCCTCAACGGTTTTGCCCTCGTCGCCGGTTTCGATGGTGTCGGCGAGTTGGTTGGTGGCGGTTTCGCCAAGGCTTTGTGCTAATGCAAGGGCCGATTCCAGCTGGCTTTGGGCTGGGCTGTGGTCGAGCTGTTTGCCGCTTGCGCCGCTTTTGGCTTCGGTGCTGATCAAGAGGCCATTGGCGCGGATTGCGCCTTGATTATCTGTGCGCAGCTCAAAGCCTTCACCGCGTGGCTCACCTTTACCATCCGTGCGCGGGTGAATCAGATAGCCAAGGTTAAGCTGGGTTTTGCCATGCTCGCTGGATAATTTAGTGCGCACTTCACCCTTAGTATCATCAAACAGCAGCTCACCATATTGGCCGCCTTCATGCTCTTTGGTTTTGATGCCTGACAGCGTTTTATTGGCGGGCAATGCGCCTGCACCGCTAAAATTTGGCACAGAATGGCTGCCGTTATAGACAACACCAGTGACGATGGGGCGGTCGATATCACCCTCTAGAAAACAAATCGTCACCTCCTGCCCAATGCGCGGGATAAACTGATGCCCAAAGCCTGCACCGGCTGATGGATAGGCGACGCGAACCCAGCAGGACGACTTGTCATCGAGATTTGCGCCAAACTCTGGGTGTTCAGCCGTGCGTTGCCAGTGCCATTGTATTTTTATGCGGCCTTGCTCATCGGTGTGAACTTCTGATCCGGCAGGGCCAACTACCGTGGCGGTTTGCAAGCCGCGGCTTTTGGGTTTGCTGTGTTCTGAATGAGCAAAGCGCGGGGTTATCGGCTGGCCGCGTCTTTGGGCGGTGAAGTCGGCGTGATAGGGTTTGGCGGCGTCAGTAGCCAGTAGGCTAGGCGCAACTAGGCCAAGTTGCCGGGTTAAATCCGCTGGAAAATTATTATTAGCCGTGAATTTTAGCTCGGTTACGGCGAATTCTCTTTGTTCGGCGGCATCGTATTCATGGGCGGGGTGATCTTCTAGGCGGAACCACTGTCCTGCTTGCAAGCTGCGCAAAGTGCCGGAGCCGGTGAAAGATTTCTTTTGCGCATCCAACGCTTGCTGACGCAGCCTTGCATAGCGGCTTAGGCCCTCATTGTCGCTAGCGTAATACAAGGACTGAGGGTCATAATCTTCAAAGCTGACTTGCAGCTGTTGCCCACCGTCGCCTTGATCGATATAACTTTCATCAAAGCTTTGGTTCGTCGTGGTGGTTTTGTAATCAAAGCTGGCAAGCGATACCGAGCTGCTACCCACTTGCCGCTGGCTATGCCACTCGGTGAGCGCATCACTCTCTTCCGCAGCGTCAGCACGGTGAAAGCGTACCAATGATTCTTGCGCCTCTGGAATTGCAAACGCGTCATCAAAGATCAGCAGCTGAACCTGTGGATTATCGCTAGCCAGATGAACCCAATTCCAGCCCAATCCTTCCTCCGCCAATAATCGTGTAATAAAGTCGAAATCTGATTCTCTGTACTGCACACAGTACGATCGGGGCGAGTGCGTGCCGGATAGCTTGAAATCCAGCGTTTGCACGGCAGCAAAGACGGGGTTTTTAGCTTGGTGCTCGGCCAACACTTGCTTGACGATATCCGGCACGGATAATTCTTGGAAGATGCGTGAGGTGCGGCGGTATCTGAGTAAGGCAAACGGGGGTTCCACCGTCAGCGCGTATTTGGCAAAGCCACCGTCTGAGCCGAGTAATTGCGCTTGCGAGATGACACCACAGCGGGCTATCTCGCTGCCGTTAGCATCAGCTATAGATAGAACAACGGGCAGGCCAAGCAAGGATTTAAGCTCAAGCGCAGCGTCGGGAGATAAGCAATCGACCTGATAGCTGTAAGCTTGGTTAAGCCCCTCCTTACCCACCACTCGCTGCGGCAGTAGCTGCTCGCCCCATGCCCCGCCGGTCCCAAGTTGCAGGGAAATAAGACGCTGATACTGATTAAAAGCAGCTGCGAATGAGGCGAGTAGATCAAAGGTCATAATAAACCAAGGGCTTACAGAAAGATCTTTATCTTACACGAAGCCGTACATTGCCTGCGCTGGGTTTGCGTAAATAATACAGCGTAATTATGACCAAAATCAGCACTCGTAAGGTATACCAATTACATCACGCCTTGGTGCTAAGGTCTTTCCGCATAGATCAGTCTTAAGGGTGCTTAGAATTCTTTCCCATGAGAAAAAACCCTGATCGCGCTACAATCGCGGCCTGTATCGATTTTGAGCCACTATGTTTGATGCCCTCGCCCTTCGCGCCCAGTTTCCTTTATTAATACGTGCTCCCGAGTTGATTTATCTCGACAACGCCGCCACCACGCAAAAGCCCTTGGTGGTGTTGGATGCTGAGCGCCATTTTTATGAAACGGCTAATGCCAATGTACACCGTGGCTCGCACCGCCTCGCCGTGGCGGCCACCGATGCTTTTGAAGGGGCAAGATCTAGCGTAGCGCGCTTTATTAATGCGGCATCCAGCAATGAAATCGTTTTTACGCGCGGAGCAACCGAAGCCATCAATTTAGTCGCCCAAAGCTGGGGGGGAGCCAATCTACACGCGGGCGACGAGATTTTACTGAGCACCCTAGAGCACCACGCCAATATCGTGCCTTGGCAAATGCTGGCAACACGTTGCGGCGCAATCATCAAGCCGGTGCGCTTACTAAGCGACGGCAGCTTGGATATTGAGCACTTTCATTCCCTGCTTTCAACTAAAACCAAGCTGGTTGGCCTTGCGCATATTTCTAACGCCATCGGCAGCGAGCTGCCCATCGCAGATTTAATCGCAGCGGCGCATCGTGTGGGCGCCAAAGTATTAATCGACGGCGCGCAAGCTGTGGCGCATAAAGTCATCGACGTTCAGGCACTTGACGCCGATTTTTATGTGTTCTCCAGCCATAAAGTGTATGGCCCGACCGGCATTGGTGCGCTATGGGCCAGAGCCGACATCCTAGCCGACATGCCGCCATGGCAAGGTGGCGGCGAAATGATAGAGCGCGTTTCTTTTGAGGTCACCAGCTACGCCCCAGCCCCGGCCCGCTTTGAAGCAGGCACGCCTGCAATTGCCCAAAGCGTTGGCTTTGCTGCCGCTCTAGATTGGTTGTCTGCCCAAGATCGCTCTGCCATTGCCCAGCATGAAGACGCTTTGCGCCTGCAATTGGAGCAGGGCCTCCGCCAGATCGACGGCCTACGCATTATCGGCAACGCTGCACAAAAAGGCCCCGTCGTCTCGATCGCTTTTAGCGACGCCCATCCTTACGATGTGGCTCAATTTTTAGACGCCAGAAACATCGCCGTGCGCGTAGGCAGCCACTGCGCTCAGCCGCTACTCAACAGCCTAGGGTTAAAAGGCACCTTACGGGCATCCTTTGCCGCTTACAACACCAGCGCCGATGTAGAAGCACTCTTAGCGGGCCTAAGCGAAACATTAGAGTTATTGGCTTAATACCCAATCCTGTCAACTTAAGCTTTGTTCTTAAGATGAATCGGTATTTCGTAGGGTGTACAACGACGAAGTCGTTGCGCACCAAGAGCGGTGCGCAAGAAAAACAACTTGCACACCCTACGGAAAACCAAACTTTGTCTTGTTTTTGACCTTAAGTTGATAGGATTGGGGTGAAACCCGCCGAGCTTTACGATGGAATACGAAAACGGCGGGTTTCACCCGCCCTACGATGATTCAATACTTGCAAGCGCGTTTTTATAGCCAACACCTCGCTATTGCCTTAAAACCTACCCCAAGCATCAAGCTATCCGGAAAATCACCATGAATAAAGAAGAAATAGAAATCAAACTAGCCAGCGCTCATGGCTGGGAAGGTAAAAATCGCTTACTGGTGCAACTCGCACGCGATTTAGCCCCCCTGCCACACGATGAATTAAATGAAACAAACCGCGTCGTCGGCTGTGAAAGCACGGCATGGTTAAAAATCAGCTGGGAAGGTGAATATATCCAATTGGCAGCCGACAGCGAATCACGCATTGTAAAAGGGCTACTCGTTTTATTGATGGCCGCCTATCAAGGTAAAACAAGACCAGAGATCAGCGGCTTTGATTGTGAAGCTTGGCTTATCTCGCTAGGGCTAACCCGCTTCCTATCTGCTTCGCGTGGCAATGGGGTAAAGGCCATAATTGGTAAAATTCACAACACAATTATTACTGACGCGCATTGACGTTACTTGTCAGCAAAGTATCCTGTTACACCTCGAACACGAAGGAAGATTTAATGAAAAACTTACGTCAGCTAGTTGCCGCTTTCATCACCAGCAGCGTGATGGCAGTACCCGCATTTGCCGCAGAACGTGTACTGACCGTAGGTTCAGACGCTACCTTCGCTCCTTTCGAAATCTTGAATAAAAAACAAGAAGTAGAAGGCTTTGATGCCGATTTGATCCACGCCGTTGCCAGCAAGGCAGGCATCCAGATCAAGCTAATCAACACCCCTTGGGAAGGCCTGTTTGCAGGTTTAAACAATGGCGAGCGTGATATCGTCATCGCGGCGGTGACCATCACCCCAGAGCGCCAGAAATCAATGGACTTCACTGCCCCTTACTTTGAAGCCAAGCAACTCATCGTGGTATCGGCCAAAAGCCCGATCGGCAAATTAAGCGATCTTAAAACCAAAAAAATGGCCGTACAAAACGGCACCACTGGCGATATCGTGGCACAAAAGCATTTTGGCAAAGGCAACACCAATATTCGCCGCTTTGAAACCATCGTACTGGCGCTGCAAGAATTAAAAGCAGGCGGCGTGGATGCCGTGATTGGCGACAATAGCGTGGTTAAAAACTACCTGATCAACAATCCAAACTCAGGCTTTAAGCTGATTGACGACACCAGCTTTGATAAAGAGTTCTACGGTATTGCCGTTAAGAAAGGCAATGCAGCCCTGCTTGCCAAGCTTAATAAAGGCCTCGCCGATGTAAAAGCAGACGGCTCTTACCAAAAGATTTACGGCAAGTACTTCGGCAAATAATTAGCCCGATTGCTGCATAAAAAAATCGCCTTTCGAGGCGATTTTTTATTGGGCTAATTTCGTAGGGCGGGTGAAACCGCCGTTTTTCGGCGCATTTCATGCCAAAATCTGGCGGGTTTCACCCGCCCTACAGAACACTAAATCTCTTCCTTCCCCGATATCCAAATCGACAACACCAGCCAAATTGTATTGAGCACCGCCAGCACAAAACCAATAAAGCCTAGCAAGGGCAAACCAAAAATGGTCGGACCGGCATTAACGGTCATGACAATGGACGAGCCAATAATCAGCGCGCCGGTGACAATCCCCATGGTTAAGCGATTTGCGCTGCGGGTAATTTGCAAGCCAAAGTGATCTAGCCGTTTTAAATCCAGATCAATGCGCAAATTACCTCGCCGCGCCTGCTTAATCAGTTTGCCAATATCCCGGGGCAGGCCACTGAGTAACTGCACCGCTTCAAACACGCCCTCTTTGCTTTTTTTGATTAAGGCCCGTGGATGAAAGCGCGCCAGAATCACTTCTTTTACAAAGGGCGTTAAATGCGTAACCATTTGGAAGTCTGGATCAAGCTGCCTGCCTAATCCTTCCAGAGTAATCAAGGCTTTAAACAATAGGGTTAAATCGGATGGCAGGGTAATTTGATGCTCGCGCATCATTTGCACCACATCATTAAGTAAATTACCAAAGCGAATATCTTTTAAGGCGAGGTTTTCGTAATCAAACATAAAACCAGCAATATCAGAGGTGAGTTTTTCCTCATCCACCACCGTATCCCCCGTCCACTCCAGCAATACATTTAAAATGCCATGCTCATCACGCTGCGCTAATGCGGCTAATAAATCGACAATTTGATCGCGGCGCGGATGAGGCAAGCGCCCCACCATGCCAAAATCCAGAAAGGCAATTTGATTATCTGGCAAATACTTTACATTGCCCGGGTGCGGGTCGGCATGAAAATAGCCATCAATCAGCACCATTTTAAGCACAGCATCCGCACCACGCGACGCCAGAATACAGCGATCCAGCCCTGCAATATCCACACCCAATAAATCATTACCCGCCACACCGGCAATATAGCTTTGCACATTCAGGCTTTCTGATGTCCATTCCCAATATACTTTAGGAATGACGATATCTAGATGGGTTTTAAAGTTTTGTGCAAAGCGCTCTGAGTTTCTGGCCTCGGTCGAGAAATTTAATTCACGGCGTAAAGATTTAGAAAACTCTTCAGCAATTTTAACCGGCTGATAGCGGCGGGATTCAGGAAATTCAAATTCCATTAATGAGGCAATATGCCTCAGGATACGTAAATCGGCTTCAATTTTAGGAATAATACCGGGGCGGCGAATTTTTAATACCACCTCGCTGCCATCTAATAATTTAGCCCGATGCACTTGCGCAATCGAGGCTGCGCCTACCGGATGCGGATCAAGCTCAAGGAATATCTCGGCAGGGTCTCTACCCAGCAAGGCAGTTAATTCAGGCAGAATGATCGCAAAATCAACCGGGGCCACATTACTTTGCAGCTTTTCGAATTCGGCAATCCATTCTGGCGGAAACATATCCACCCTTGTGGCCAGCACCTGCCCTAGCTTGACAAAGGCAGGCCCAAGCTCTTCCAAAGCACGGCGCACCCGCACTGGAGAATCGAGCACCTCTGCCTCATGATTGCCCGGCAAATGCAGCAAATCGCTAGCGCGCTCCAGCCCTTTTGATAGGCCAAGCCTTTGCACTAAGTTTCCCAAACCATGCCGCACCAGTACAGCCACAATTTCACGCACCCGTGGCAGATCGCGCATCACGGTAAAGGTTTCTTTCAGCATTTATTTATCCGTAAAAAAATGAATTTTACTTATTGTGAACAGCTTGGTTTAAACCCACAGCAAGCTCGCTCCAAACTCAATATGCTGCTAACTGTTTTTATCATAAATGTGCTTTTCAGTGGGTTTACTTTCACAAAAAATAACACCGAATCAATCATTGCCTACAGATAGATGACTATGGCGTTAATCCACCATCCTGCTTTTAAATATTCACATACGCAATTCGCGCACAAGTATTCCAATTTTCCTACCCGAATGAACATGTTAATATTGGCAGCTGCTTACAGCAGGTCGAATTGAAGTCTTATCCAAGATACCCAACCCTGACGCCCTTATTTTATTTAAGCGCCGTCACTTTGGGTGATTTTAAGAAAGTACTTCTTCATCCGCTGCTAACCCCCTGACAACCCCAAGCAGGCCAATGCCTGCTCTATTTAGAGCCATCATCCCCCACATGAAATGGATTAGATTAATCAGCACATTATTCGTGGGCATTTGTGCACTTCCGGCCTATGCCGATGAACTGCCCCAAATCGAGATCGACCCTCCTGTTGAGCAAGCTGCTCCGGCAACGACCATCACCAACACCAACACCTCACGGCCCCGTAAAGCCAAATCAGATACAAAACCCGATTATGCCCCCGCCCAGGACATGCTTTTACAAGCCATGAGCCTGATTGGCGTGAAATACAAATGGGGTGGTGCCACGCCCGAAGCAGGCCTTGATTGCAGCGGCTTTGTTCGCTATGTATTTCAAAACTCGATGAATATTGCCCTGCCCCACAATGCGCTGGGCATGGCGCAATCAGGGGCAAGCATCAGCAAGGATGAGCTTAAACCGGGCGACCTAGTGTTTTTTAACACGCTGGGACGTACGTTTTCCCATGTTGGCATTTATATGGGCGACAACCGCTTTATTCATTCGCCCCGCGCCGGTAAAAGCGTTGAAATCACCAACTTTAACCAAAGCTACTGGACTTCACGCTTTAACGGCGCTCGCCGCTACGATGGCACAGGTGGCGCCCCCGTCAATATGGCGGCGCTATTAGCCAGCGTTCCAAAAAATGCTGCTGGCACGTCCAAAGGAAATGCTGCACTAAGCAGCAAGCCTGTATGCAGAACAGTAAAACGCAAAGGCAAAAAACAGCAGATCTGTGAAGTGCCCAGAGCAGCAAGAGAAAGCAGCAGCCCTAAAGCGGCTAAGGGCACAAGCTATAAAAAGAGCAGCAAAACAGCAAGCAAGGTTAGCAAAACCACCAAGGGCAAAAGTGCGTCAGGCAAATCAAGTAAAGCAGCACCCAAAGCCAAACGCAGCGCGCCATCCAGCACCAAGAAAAAACCAAGTAATAAGTAATTTGCCCGCCATCATCCACACCGCCGCCAGCGGTGTGGATGATGGCGTCTGAATTAAGCGCCCCAGCCAGCTTTCTTTCACATACAAGCGGCCCACGAAATAACGGCGCACTTACCCCATACCATAACCTTGATCTTTATCTTACGACTGTTAGTAGCACGTTGCTCTTCACCGAACATGCAAGCCAGTGACGACTTTTAAAACAGGCTTACCGCTAAATAAGCGAGTCATCTTATAATGACTAGCTATGAAAATAATTGCCGCCTCCCTTTTGCTTGCTACAAGCTTCACTGCATGCTCAGAACACCAACCCAACAAGCCCAATCCCAGCACTCCCCCAGCCGCTAAAGCAAGTAAAATATCTGCCCACCAAGCTAAAAAGATCATGGCACGTGGCGAAAGTTGCCTGCATTTTTCGCGTGAATTCGCAGGCGATCAATCGGCAAGAGATAGAGAACTGAACCAAAAAATGGATAAGTTAAAGTGCGACACCATCATCAGCGAGCTGGAAACGCTTCAGCAGCATCTACCCAAAAATTCTCCTCTTAAAGCAAAGGTTCAAGCGCTATTGCTGGAATATTAAAGCCAGAGAGAGGATGTTAAATATCCCCCAAAAAAATACATCACCTCTGTGATAATACAAAAAGCCCCTACCGATCAAATCGGCAGGGGCTTTTATCGTAGATGGATTTGATCCACCCAAGCTAAAACTTTATACAGCAGATGCTGCTGAAGCAGGCTTTTTCACTGGCGCTTTGTGCACGGCAGAGGCAGCAGAAGCGTGTTTTTTAGTCTGAGCCTTGCGTGCCTTGTGCACTGCAGATGCATGAGCATTCGCTGGGGCGTCGTGCGCGGCTGATGCCGCTGATGCCGCATGCTTTGCTTGTGCCTTTTGTACAGCAGACGCGTGTGCTTTTACAGGGGACTTTTGTACCGCAGATGCAGCGGATGCCGCGCTATGCTTTTTAGTAGCGGATTTTTTACCTACATGCTTGCTTGCCGAAGCATTAATCTTACTAGAGTGTGTTTCTACCTTAATAGGGGTAGAGGCAGATTCTGCTGCCACAGCAAAAGCAGTAGTCGCAACAAATACAGTAGCAGCAAGCGTTGTCAGCAGTTTGTTCATGATCTTTGTCCTAAAATCGCCCGGTAGTGAGCGTGTAAATTCAGTATCTACCTGTTCAGATCAGAATTCGATATGGGTTTAGTAGCGATCTGTAACGAACTGTCTGCAAAATGCAGGAAGCATACAACAAATACATAAATGATCTAGCCCAGCCATTTCTGACATTAAATTAAAACAGCACGTCATTTCAATAAAAGCATAATGTTAAATATTGCCTTCAAAACGAGATACATGCAGCACGCACCATGAAGCCATTGCTATGCGCATGTTTAGTGAGTGTGCAAAATTAAAAACGCCTCTTAGTCAGAGTTCGCAATAATCAGCACTGGTATTACCGGGCGGAAAAATTGAACCAAGCGAATCGCCTGAACACGCGCTCTGCCGGGAGTTGGCCGAGGAATTAGGCATTGCTGTGCTGCCAGCCAACACTCACTACTTAATATACCGTGCTGACCCCCACTTATGAGCAGGCAGGCGATGTTGAGCCGATTTGCTATTGCGCAAGATGGCAAGGCATACCGCGTGCCTTAGGCCAGATCAGTGAAGTGACATGGCTGCCTCTGCAAAATACTGATCTATTTGCGCCTGCGGTACACGTGCTTTGCCGTGATTTTCTTAATGGAGAACGCCTGCATACACAAGCCACCTGAATAGCCACACAGTATTGGCTGCTTTTAAACGAAAGATTAATGACATATATAAAACAAGTTATCCCATGCAATTCGAATAAATCATGACTAAACTATTTATAAAAGCTACAAGTAGGCTTACAAAAAACGCAAACTCATCTGCGAGGCAGAGTGACATCTAGCCTTCTGCATAAGCAATAAAGCAGCAATAGCCTTGTTCTGCTTAAGATGATTCATACTCAGAGGTGAGCAAGATGACAACACAGTTTTCCACCCCCTTTCACCCATCCAGCTGCAAAGACTGCCGAGACGCCAAGCATCTGGGCTTTGATTTCACCATGGCTTTCCAGCCCATTATTGATATTGATAGTGGCGCACCTTACGCGTTTGAAGCCTTAGTAAGGGGTGTCGATGGCCAGGGTGCAGAATTTATTCTTGAGCAAGTCAATGCAGAAAACCGCTATCGCTTTGATCAGACATGCCGGATTAAAGCCATTGAGCTGGCCGTGGCCTACGGCATGGTTGAAATTCCAGATTGCAAATTAAGTATTAACTTTCTGCCCAATGCAGTTTATCGGCCAGAAACCTGCATCAGAGCCACGCTGGAAGCCAGTGATCAATTTAAATTCCCTGCTGATCGCCTCATGTTTGAAGTAACAGAAGGCGAACGCGTCAGCGATACCCAGCATCTTAAAAATATTTTTGCCGAATACCGTAAACAAGGCTTCACCACCGCAATTGATGATTTTGGCTCTGGCTACTCGGGCTTAAATTTGCTGGCCACCTTTCAGCCCCATGTTATTAAATTAGATATGGAATTAACCCGCGATATTGATAGCAGCAACGCCAAACAAGCCATTGTGGCTGGGGTATTACTCACCGCCACACGGCTGGGCATTGATATTATTGCCGAGGGAATAGAAACTCCTGCCGAATTAAACATGCTAAGGGATTTTGGCGTACGCTATTTTCAAGGCTTTTTATTTGCCAAACCCGCAACGGGCCACTTGCCGCTGGCCATACCCATTTAAAAACCAAAGAGAAGCCATGCCTGCAACAGCGCGCCGTACCTTCCTCAAAACCAGCTTACTTGCGGGCTTTACATGCCATTTTAAAGCCCGTGGCGCGCAGCCTCCGGGAGATTTAACCGCAGCGCTGGATTTATAAAAAATCACAAATCCACTCGCGAAGTAGGAGCGACTTTAACCGCTCAGCAATGATTCAATTGCTCATCACTGCGGATAATGCAAAAAGCCCCTGTCGAGCAAATCAACAGGGGCTTTTTGCATGGATTCAATCCATCTAAGCTCAAACCTTATAAAGCAGATGCCGCTGAAGCAGGTTTTTCACTGGTGCTTTTTGCGCAGCAGAAGCAACCGATGCGGCGTGCTTTTTAGCCTATACTCACCCGCCCCTTACTGACTCAAGCCCATATCAAAGCACCATCACCACGAAGGCATAATGTAAGATGCGAATCTTATGACAGATTACAGGGCAGACCATGAAACCACTGCAATGCGCATGTTTGGTCGATGTACAAGACCAGAAACTACTGCTAGTTAGAGTTCGCCAGAATCAGCACTGGTATCTGCCCGGAGGCAAAGTAGAGCAAGGGGAATCAGCGGATCAGGCTCTAAGCCGAGAGTTGGCAGAGGAATTAGGCATTGCCATCCAAAATACCCACTATCTATATACCGTGATTGCACCCGCCTATGGGCAGGCAGGCGATGTTGAGCTCATTTGCTACAGTGCAAAATGGCAAGGCGTGCCGCGCGCCATGGGCGAGATCAGCGAAGTGGCATGGCTCCCTTTGCAAAACATCGATCAATTCGCCCCTGCGGTACAAGTGCTGTGCCATGATTTTCTTGCCAGTGAGCCAAGCCCCCCAAGGTAAAAACCGCCACATCCTGCCATGCAATTCACTTTATGGTTTATGCGAAGGCCGCAAACGATGCAGCAAGCAAATCCTCCCCCTAAACGATTCTATTCACTTGATGCACTCAGGGGCATCGCCGCACTCTGTGTGGTGTTTTGGCACTGGCAGCATTTCTTTTTTGCTGGCACCACTGCGGGGAAATTTGATCTTGAACGGCTTCCTTTTTCTGATGGCTTATCGCTGCTTTATACTCAGGGATGGCTGGCGGTTGATTTATTTTTCAGTCTTTCTGGCTTTATTTTTTATTGGCTCTATTCCAAAAAAATTGCCCAAGGTGAGATCTCTTCAGGCCAATTTTCCTTATTGCGATTTTCCAGGCTTTACCCCCTGCATCTTGCCAGCTTATTGATGGTGGCCATCGGCCAGCTATGGGTCAGCCATGCGCGAGGGGAATACTTTGTTTATCCCTATAATGATGTCAAACATTTTCTGCTTAATCTGTTGTTTACTTCTTCTTGGGGATTTGAGCAGGGCTACTCATTTAATGCCCCAATATGGTCTGTTTCTGTAGAAGTTCTTTTATATATTATTTTCTTTAGCTGCTGCCGCCTCTTGCCTGTTAGAGCGCTTATTTTAGCTGCGATATCCATCATCGGCTTTCAGCTTATTCAAGACTATTACCAGCCCATAGGCCGGGGCCTTGGCTCGTTCTTTTTAGGCGGCCTTATTTTTATTGCTTACCAAACCGTGCTCAAATCAAAGCACTCCGTATTGCTGAGTAAATTAGTAATTTTCATCATGCTTTTTGCATGGGCCATTACTATCACTGCCCTGCTAAAAAAAATAGACTTCAATTCACTCACTATTTTTTATTTTCCCTTGCCGCATATGATGCTGGAGCTGATCTATTCATGGCCCGTGGTGGTGCTTTTTCCGCTCAGTATTTTATCGCTGGCGCTGCTTGAAACGCAGCACGGCCCATTGGCTAAGCGCATCGCGTTTTTAGGTGATATTTCGTATTCATCCTATTTACTGCATTTTCCGCTACAACTTTTATTTTCTATGCTACTGACTTATTTTTCATACGATCAAGCTATTTATTATTCGCCCTGGCTTATGCTGCTATTCTTCGCCCTACTGATAACAATTAGCTTTATTAGCTTTAGATATTTTGAAATGCCCGCCCAAAAACGATTACGACAACTCAATATAGCGGGGTCAAACGTGGCAAAAAGCCCTATATAGCTCGGCCTTAAGCCTGCGTCCTTCCATAAAAGTAGCGTAAAAGTATTGAATAAAAATAGGCATGGCCCTTTTCAGACCCCTCCCTTTCGTCTTTCACCAACTTATTACTTTGATTTAGCCGCCAATAGCACGCAGGATTAGCTCTTCGTTTAAATAAAGGATTAAACCCTCAGGACCATGCTACGCCATCTTTCATTTCGCACGCTGCTGATTATTGGCTTTGCCTTAGTCGCCCTTACGCCTTCAGCCGCCTTGGTGCAACTGCGTTATGGCCTAGCAGGGCTAACCATTCAGGCACAGCAGCAGCAAGAGCAGGCGAGCGCTTGGTCTAATGCTTCGCAACAAACCCAAGAGCAAGCGCTGCATTTAGAGCGGGCTAGCCGGCAGCTGCTGATCTTGCCAGAAACCACGTTTTTCAATGCCGCACGCAGTGCTAAAGCCAAACTAGAAGCCGCCCAGCAAACCTTTAAGCACGAGCCACTCCTAAAAGGAAGTAGCGAGGGCATCCATCAGCTATTGGCACAGACTCTTCCCAACACTCGCCTACACAAAGCGCAAGTGAATCGCTTATTTAGCCAGCTCAATCAGCAGCTTAAATATCAAGATCAGCTCATCGAGCAGCAGTTGGCTAAGCAGCGCCGGCAATGGCTGGAAGATGTCCACAGTAAGCAAAAACAAGTGGATATGCTGGCCATTTTGTCGCCGATTGCCGCACTCAGCATGGCCATTATTATGGCAGTGATGTTTAGCTGGCCTATTGCGCGATTAAAACTAAAAATCACCGAGCTTGCGCAAGGCCAACGTGGACAAGACTGGCAATTATCTGGCCCTGCCGATTTACAAGGATTGGCCAAATCGCTGGCCGAATTAGATTTACGTCTGGTACAGCTGGAGGCGCAAAAAGCGCAATTTTTTCGCCATGTATCACACGAACTTAAAACCCCGCTGGCGGTAATTCATGAAGCCTCATCACTGCTACAAGAAGAAGTGCTCGGCAGCTTAAATACCCAACAAAAAGAAATCAGCGCCATGGTGCAAAGCAATGTGCATACCCTGCGCCAACGCGTGGATGCGCTATTAGCACACGATGCGGGACGCTGGCTTTCAGCTGAGCTGGTCATTGCGCCTTTGGCGCTTGAGATGTTTCTAGAGCAACGCTTACAACAATGGCGCATTTTACTCAGCAAGAAATTCCTGACTATCCATCAATCCGGCCCTGCCACGCAAAGCTATGCCGATCACGCCAAGCTGGGGATTATTCTGGATAACTTGCTTCTCAATGCCATCCGCTTTAGCCCGCCCCATGGCGAAATCAATATCCGCTTTGGGCAAACGGGCCAGCAAAGCTGGCTGGAAATTCAAGATCAGGGCCCGGGCGTAGACAGCCAGGATTCAGAATATATTTTTGAGCCGTTTCACTGTGGCCCAGCGCCCGAAGGCGAACCTGCAGGCTCTGGCATCGGCCTGACAATGGCCAGAAGTTTTGCCCAGCTTATGCATGGCGATGTTGAGCTGATACCCAGCCCGGCAGGCGCATGTTTCCGTCTGCACTGGCAGCTACAAGGTCATTCATGAAGCCGCTTATTTATCGCTTTTCCTTAAAAAGCCTCATGCTATACCTCATCGGCCTTACCCCCAGCCCTTACCCTCTCACGAGCTTGGTGCTGATCGCGGCCAAACGTTTTGCTCAGCTTATGCACGGCGATATTGAACTGATATCCAGCCCGGCAAACGCATATTTTCGTCTGCACTAGCAGCGACAAGGTCACCCATGAAAGACATACTTTGCACCATACCCCTAAAACAACTCTGCCTATTACTGTGCAGCATCAGCCTAGCCGCCTGCGCTACCCTGCCACCGCCTGTTGTTGCTGCAGCTGCGCCTGCGCCTGAACCAGAAACCAAACCAGTCGTTATTGCGCCGGTATGCCGCATTGAAAGTGCTTTGGCACAATTAAACAACACCATTTCGGGCAATTGCCCCAGCGATAAGCTGCTGATACTGGCGCAGCAAATGATGAGCAATCATACCGACCTGAACCGCCTTCAGGCTCAGCTGGAAGCACTGCAAAACACGCTGAACGATCCGGCCAGCCAGGGCATGGCCAAACTATTATCCAACCAGCTTGCCGAGCGAAAACGGCTGACCAGCTTGCTGGATAAGCAAACGATCGCCGCCAAAGAGCAGCAAAAGCGCGCCAATGATCTGGCCGCCAAGCTAGACGCTTTAAAAGAAATGGAAAAAGACATGCTGGAAAGGAGCAAAAAACCATGAGTAGCAAAATCTTACTGGTTGACGATGATCCGGATCTCTTACGCTTGGTTTCTATCCGCCTGATTGCCGCAGGCTATGAAGTAGAAGCCGCCAGCAGTGCTGAAGCCGCTCTTAATGCGCTCGCCGTGCAACGTGCCGATTTGCTGCTTAGCGATTGGAAGCTGCCCGGCATGGATGGCATGGCGCTATTTGAAGAAGTGCGCCGTCGCTACCCCGCCCTGCCGGTCATTATGCTCACCGCCCACGGCACTGTGCCAGACGCCATTGATGCCATCAGCCACGGTATGTTTGCCTATCTAATTAAGCCTTTTGATGGCAAAGCCCTGCTAGATAAAGTTAGCCAAGCTTTGGTCTTAGCCAGCCCCCCCAGCAATAGCAGCGATAACGACACCTGGCGAGCAGGGTTTATCAGCAACAGCCCCGTGATGGACGAGCTACTGGCCGAAGCGCGGCTGGTGGCCGTTACCGATGCCAGTGTGCTGATTCGCGGCGAAAGCGGTACGGGTAAAGAAGTGCTGGCCCAAGCCATACACCGCGCCAGCCTGCGCGCCAAGCGCCCCTTTATTGCCGTAAATTGCGGTGCAATCCCTGAAAACCTGCTGGAAAGCGAGCTTTTCGGCCATGAAAAAGGCGCGTTTACCGGTGCCAGCCAAAAACAAAATGGTTTATTTTTAGAGGCCGATGGCGGAACGATTTTCCTCGATGAAATTGGTGATATGCCGCTGCCACTGCAAGTTAAATTGCTGCGAGTGCTGCAAGAGCGCGAAGTGCGCCCGGTTGGTGCGGGCCGCGCCGTGCCGGTAAATGTGCGCGTGCTATCGGCTACGCACCGCGATTTGCAATCCTTGCTACAGGACGGCTCGTTTAGAGAAGATTTGTTTTATCGCCTGAATGTGGTGTCTTTAGCGCTGCCATCGCTCACCGAGCGGCGAGAAGATATTCCGCTACTGGCCCGGCATTTTTTAGCGCAGGTAGTGGAGCGCTATGCCAAGACCGATTGCCACTTTGCCGCTGATGCGCTCAGCTTTTTAAGCACTGCCAACTGGCCAGGCAATATTCGTCAACTCTCTAATCTGGTTGAGCAATGCTGCGTGCTCGCCACCGGCCCCATCATCACGCTGGCCCAGGTGCAAAAAGCAATGGCCAGCGAATCGGCCGCCATCTTGCCGCTCGCCGAAGCCAAACGCCTCTTTGAGCGCGATTATCTGGAACGCCTGCTGCGCCTGACTGGCGGCAATGTCAGCGACGCCGCACGTATCGCCGATCGCAACCGCACCGAATTCTACCGCCTACTACAAAAACACGACCTTGCCCCCGCCGCTTTTAAAGCAGATATCAGCGGCTAGCCGTCTGCCGGGCTAAGCGGTCTTAGCGAAAAATAGCCTGATCAAGACCAGATTATTACGGGATTTGCAGCGTAGATCAGGCGCCATCCCCCCATTGTTAAGTGAAAAACTTACGCACCCTATACAACATTTACCCTGTGTAAAAGGCTGTGTCTGCGTTAACAGTTGAAAACTGAAATCAAGGTTTTTTATTAGCAAACAGCAGAAAATGCAATAAATACGCTCTTTGCACGGGGCTTAAATCCCCCTTGAAGCACGCCGAGCGAGGAACAAGCGGGTGGGGTTTCTTTGATACCTGTCTGAGCGAAGCGAATTCCGCAGCCGCCACTCGATTGTCCGCAGCGAAGGGGTTTCGTGCTTTTGGGGTTGCGGCTTGGCTTCGTTTCTTGGCCGCGCAAGAAAGGAAGGTCCAGCGGGACGCCCGCACCAAAATCAACGTGCCGAAGGCACTAAAAAGGTCTTTTTGTTTTTTTGCTTAGTGGCAATGCCGCTTCATAGCAAAAGCGGTGCGCAAGAAAAACGACTTGCACACCCTATAAAATAGTAAGTATCCACTCAACTATGTTTCAACATTTAACGCAGACAGAGCCTTTAACAAAGGGAGAAGCTGCAGCTGAAGCACCGCCTAATTTGTGTAGATACTTATGCCCGCGGTGGCTACCGCTCCAAAACCCATGTGCCGAAGGCACTAAAAAGATCTTTTTGTATTTTGCTTAGCGCACATGGGGTTTCACCCGCCCCGCAATAGATGCAAAGCCTGCTGCCACAAGCCCTGAAGCCGCTCTCCTCCGTTCGTCGTTTTTTAGCAACAGCCTTTCTACATACAAATCAAGCACTTACAAAAACACCCCTAATACTGTCGTGAAACAGCGACAGATACAAATTCTCCCCAGTCAACACAAAAAAACTAAGTCATTGAATATAAACGGATTTTAAAGCTGGCACGGTGTTTGCTACAGGTAGTACATCGAACGAGAAATCGTTTATCCGATTACCCACGCAAGGAAACACACCATGAAAAAGAATCTACTGATCGCCACCCTTTTTGCAACTTGCGCTGCAACTGCAGCTTGGGCTAGCTCCACAGATGCTTCTGCTCCTGCAAGTTTACGTGCTGATGCCAATGATGCTTCCGTCCCTAGTCGTGTTGTAGCCAATGTAACTGATGCTTCCGAACCAGCAGGTTTGCGTGCTGATGCCAATGATGCTTCTGTTCCTGCCAGTGTTGTAGCTGAAGCCACTGATGCTTCTGCACCAAGCAGCCTACGTGCAGATGCTAATGATGCATCCGTACCGACCAGCATCGTAGCCGATGCAACTGATGCTTCTGTACCGAGCAGCCTGCGTGCTGATGCCAATGACGCCTCTGTACCAAGCAGCATTGTTGCCACAGCAACAGATGCCTCTGCCCCTGCTGGCTTAGTAGCCGATGCCTCGGATGCTTCTGCTCCGGCAAGTGCAAAGATCGTTTAAGCACTCTTCAGCGAAATATAAGCTGCGAAAAAACCACGACGAAAGTCGTGGTTTTTTTACGTCTTTTTCAAAGATCAAACCAGATAAAGCCGCCTAATTGCTGCCTTTCTGCGCATCAATTGGCCAGCAGCTCACCCAATACCCGCTTTAAAACCAGGCTTTTTATCTTACGCATCCATCTGCAAACCCCAAGCTCACGAGCACAACCACTAAAACACTGATCGTCGCCAAGTAGCAACGCCATTTATATATAAAAATCAACACCTTATAAAAAACAGCCATTTTGTGTCGTGCAATAGAGACAGCAAATTATCCGACGCCAGCCAAAAAAATAACTAAGTAATTGAATATAAAGAGATTTATTTTCTGGCACAGCACTTGCTACAGTAAGTATATCAACGAGAAATCGTTTATATCTTTACCACACAAAAGGAAGTACACCATGAAAAAGTATCTACTAATTGCATCCATGATTGCCAGTTTCGCGGCTACTGCTGCTTGGGCAGATATTTCCAAATGGGTGGATAACTCAGATATCCCTAAGGTTGCAGAAATGCATGCCGATGCGCGCAGCACCACACCGCCGGATATGATGACCGACACGCCAAGAAAACCCAATCAGGCAGACGATGCTTCAGCCCCCACTAGCACCGATCCTATCCCTTCATCCCCACTAGATGATGATGGTTTCGGTGATTAAGCCGCAGCGAAAAACAAAAAGCCACGATTTAGATCGTGGCTTTTTTATGGGTAACACATTGAGCGGCTACTGGCCCCACTTAAACACACGCAGCGACTCTCCACCCTTGATTAAATAGCCAGAATTAGCCTGCCAAGGTGTTGCCATATAAACAACACCAGACTTATTTTATTTACTCATCATTATCATTTGCACCAAGGCATGATTAAATGCAGTTCTTGCATTTGCTAACCCCATTCAAAATCAGACATTATTTATTTCGAACAAGGAAACACAATATGAAAAAATTGCTCATCGCACTGCTGCTCGGAACATCAGGCCTAAGCTATGCAAACTCTGCTTGCGATGTACCAAAAAATGATTTTGACGGCCTCTATTGCCTGAATAAGGTTTATCAAGAAGCAGATAAAGAACTCAATGAGAATTTTAATAAATTAAAAGCAAAACTCGACAACAATGGCAAAAGCAGCCTAAAACAAGGCCAATTAGGCTGGATGAAAGAGCGCAATAATAATTGCTCCAAAAAAGAAAACAGTGGCTTTTACGTCAATCTAGATTGCGCCGCCAGCACCACCATCCAACGCTCACAATTCCTGCAAGACCGAATTCGCGAATGTGCTAGCTCGGGTTGCCAAAATAGCAAACTGTAATCGGCACTCATAGCGCATAAGCCGCCTTATCCATAGCGATGTACACGGGGGGAAATCCGGTCTGGGCCAGATCATTCATCCAGCAAAATCCCCTCTCTTTTTGTTCATACAAAATCTTACATAAACCACCTGCATTATCTTTCTGATAATTAATAATTCACTGACTAAACTACACAATCTCCCCCCAGCTTGAGCTTATGCTCCCTGTCAAACATTATGCCTACTGGCTTATTCCACTTTATATATTAAGTGGCTGGCTAGGCTTGGCGCTGGCGATTCCACCTGGCTATGCAACGGCTATTTTTCCGCCAGCAGGGATAGCGCTTGCGGCCTGCTTATTATTGGGGAGTAAGGCAATTCTCCCTATCTGGCTGGGTGCCTTTCTTTTAAACAATATCCTAGCGTGGGCCAACGGACATTGGTCGATCAGTAACACGCAGCTGGCGGCGATGATTGCCAGCGCCTCATCCCTACAAGCCTTAGCTGGCATGGCGCTGGTGCAGCGCTGTTTTAAAGAAAAACTTCAGCTGGATGAGCCAAGCAATCTACTCACATTGTTTTTACTCGGCGGACTAGCCTACTGCATTGCCGCAACGCTAGCGATAGCCAGCCTAAGCTATATGGGCATCGTACAGCCCGCCGATTTAGCCTACACCGCGTTTACTTGGTGGGTGGGGGATATATTAGGAGTGATTATTTTTGCGCCCCTCGTGCTGATTTGGTTTAATCCCGCCTACAACCGCCAAAGCATGCTCAGGTCGATTTTGCTACCGATGGTTATTGTGCTGACCCTCTTAGTGGCTTTGTTTTTTCAAGTAAGTAGCTGGCAAAACCAACGGATTCGAGCGCAATTTGTTGAGCGTGCCACAAGAGAAAGTGAGCAGTTGCGCGAACACTTAAATAATTATCACGTTATCTTGCAAGCAACAGCGCGCTTTATTGTCAGTAGCCCAAAGATGACACCAGAGCAGTTCTCTCGTTTTTCCTCCTCCTTTATTGAAGCCGAGCCTGCCTTGCAGCGCTTAGAATGGGTGCCCATTTTAAGCCACGATCAGCTATCCACCTTTACCCAAGAACAGCGCGTTTATCAGCCTCATTTTGCTATTTTTGAGCGCAATGCAGCAGGTCAACGTGCCCCTTTAAACCATCGTAAAAGCTATGCGCCCGTTAGCTTTATTGAGCCGCTCTTAGGCTTGAAAGATCGAATTGGCTTTGATTTGATGTCCAGCCCCGAATACGCCAGCTTACTCAAGCAAACCGCAGCGCGCGGCGAAATGACCGCATCGGCTCGGCTACCGCTGATTATGGGCAAAAGTAACCGCGTTTTTCTTGTGCAGCCCGTCTATGCAATCGATGCGAAACCCGGTACACCACAAAAGCAGCGCCAGCCGCCATCGGGCTATGTCCTCGCCGAAATGGCCATTGATAAAGTGCTACGCACGCCGGAAGGACGAACAAGCCTATGTTTATTTGATGAGAATAAGGGCCAATCACAGCAACTTGATTTTCAACCCCATTGCACAGGCATATTGCAACACGAAGTGCATTACCCAATCGGTGGACGGCAATGGCGAATGGTGTTTACCGCCAATAATGATTACCTCGTTGCACAGCGTAATTGGGCAGCTTGGATGATGTTAGTTGGTGGCTTGCTGATGGTGGCCTTATTTGAGGTTTTCTTACTCACCATGGTTGGGCGTAAATCGCGGATTGAAGCGCTGGTGGCTCAGCGCACCACCGAGCTGGCGCTAGCAACGGCAGCGGCAGAAGCTGCGACTCGGGCCAAAGGCCAATTTTTAGCCACCATGAGTCATGAAATCCGCACCCCCATGAATGCAATTATTGGCCTCTCTTGGCTAGTACAACAAACCGAATTAACAGAAACCCAGCATGATTATCTCCGCCATATCGAAAGTGCGGGGCAATCACTACTCGGGGTGATCAATGATATTCTGGATTATTCAAAAATTGAAGCCGGCAAGCTGACCCTAGAGCGCGCTACTTTTGATTTAGCCTATGTGCTCAATGGCTTGGGCTGTGTAGCGGGCATGGCGGCATGCAATAAACCCATCAAACTCTGGTTTACACTAGCGCCCAATGTGCCACGTGAATTAATCGGCGATTCGCTACGCCTGTCACAGATCTTAATTAATTTATGCAATAACGCGATTAAATTCACCGAAACCGGCTCGGTACAGCTCTCCATTAGCGTTGCATCCTTGGAAACCAATTCTTGCAGCTTGCAATTTGCCGTCAGCGACACGGGTGTGGGTATGAGTGAAGAGCAGGTGGGCAAATTATTCCAATCTTTCAGCCAAGCCGATACTTCAACCACGCGCAAGTACGGTGGATCAGGCCTAGGGCTTGCCATCAGTCAACGCCTAGTCAATATAATGGGGGGGCACATTACCGCCACCAGCTCGCCGGGCAAGGGCAGCTGTTTTACCTTTACCGTGCCGCTTGATTTGCACACCGAAAAAATGCTCTCTTGGCACTGCGTACCGCCTCTATTACAGAACCTAAGTGTACTCATGCTAGATGAGCAAGATGACGAACCAAGCGGCATGCAAGCGATGCTAAAAGACTTGGGCTGGAGAGTCCAATACTGTACCGACCTTGAGGTACTACCCAGCCTGTTGGCAAAAGAGAAAATCGATGTGCTATTACTGGGCGCTGAGCTATCACAAAAACGAGTGGAATACACCCTAGCCCAAATCACGCCGCAGGAGAATCACCCCCTTGTTTTACGCACCAGTAATTATGGCTATCTACAGCGAGACCAAGCCGAGCTTGAGGCGGGCGTGTCATCGGTATTACATCAGCCTGTACTGCCTACCCATATCCTTGATGCAGTTCTGGCCTTATTGGTCAAAAAGAACGAAGGCCTTGCTCCCCTTGATGAACCAGAATTACTGCCTTTAAAAGGAATGCACTTGCTGGTGGTTGATGATAGCCCGCTTAATTTACGCGTTGCCGAAGGCATCTTACTAAAACATGGCGCAGATGTAGATACGGTAGAAAGTGGCGAAGCGGCCCTTGTAAAATTAGCCGAGGAGCCCACCTATGCGGCGATCTTAATGGATATTCAAATGCCGGGCATGGATGGCTATATGACCACCCAAGAGATGCGTAAGCAATACAGCAGCGATCAGCTCCCCATCATCGCTATGACCGCCAATGTTCAGGAAGAAGACCGCCAGCAAGCCTTTGCCAGCGGCATGACCGACTTCCTTGCCAAACCCGTACAAGTCACTGCCATACTGGCAGCTTTGCTTAAAATTAAAAGTAGAACGAATTAGCAAAGGGAGTTAAGCATCAAAACCCAAATCTTGAACCACGGAGGCCACAGAGAACACGGAGTTTCACGGAGAAAAACTGGAGGCTAGATATTCATTTCTCGCTACGAAATATCGTCATTCCCGCGTGACTTTGGCGGGAATCCAGCTGCGCTGCTAGATCCCCGATAAAAACATTCGGGGATAACGGTTTTATTTGATACGCCATTTAGAGATTATTTCGAGCATTACCCTAAAGAAGACATCCTATTTTTTGTAGGGGCGGCTTTAGCCGCGAAAGCGCTGCTAAGTCCTTTTATATAAACAATCCTGTTGGCATTTATTTTATTGCGTCCACCTAAAACGGACAAAATCTTGAATTTAACTGATAATTCCCTCCCACTATCGATTCATGCTCGCTTATGAAACCAATATCTGTTCGCTCTTTCTATTACATTATTGCGCTGATTATTTTTTTAATCGAAATCACCATCGCCCGTGGGCTGTTTGGCTATGGCTTTATCCGTGGCAGCGTGGGTGATATTCTGGTGATTGCCTTGATTTATGCGCTGTTTCGCGCCTGCAACACACCTCCTTTGCGCAGCGCCCTATTCTCTATCGCTGCGGGCTTTGTGGTTGAAGGGCTGCAATATATTCATCTGGTGGATTTACTTGGTTTACAAAAAGGCAGTGTGCTTTATATCGTGATTGGCAATACTTTTAGCCCGCATGATTTACTGATGTATATCATCGGCGGCGTATTAGCTTGGGGGTTAGATCAGGCTATTTTTAGAATTAAATCACCGATTCAACATCGCTAAATCATCCTAAGCCAAAGCCAATTGCAATAAATGACTGGTTGGTTCTGGCTGCCCGCCATGGCTTAAATTATGTGCCAAGCAAATCTCAATTAGATTGGGCGCAATCGCGCGGGAATAGACTTTTTGCCCTTCGCTGCATTGCGGAAAATCGATGCGCTTATAACGCAAATCAGGATCGCTCCTATCCATGCGCTGATCAATGCGCGCGCGCGGCGAGTGGGTGTAGGCCAAATTAAACACCCCATCCATAGGCCGCCCCACCTCATGCCACTGACCATAAGCACCGTGCGCGGGCAGGCAGGGGTCGAACTCGCCATTGAGCAATTTTCCGACCGAGAATAAAAACGGCGCGTCGTCTTTAAGCAAGGATCGATTAATCACTTTTAGCGTCTCCCCTGGGCAAAGCCGCAGCAGGCCAAGCGCTACGCCCGTTTTGGCCGTGGGCCGCCATGGGTTGCTTGGGTCAGCCAATAAGGGCGGATGCACCGAGATTTCTAGCTGCTCAAACGCCATAATCGCGCCGATGGGCGAGCCTGTTAAACCAAACAACTCCATCACCCAAGGCGACCGACAAGCGTTACCTGCCAGCAACACATCCATAGCAGCGGGCATGCCGCCATGGCTTTTAAATGCGGCTTGCATGGCAGCAAAAAAGGCGATGGCGCCGCGCTCGATCCGCGCCCGCAAATAATCGCGCAGCTCGCTTTGCGGGATCTGAAACGCCACCTCCACTTTTAGCCCGTCCCGATTTAATAGCGGCATCTTGCAAATATCGCCCTCCTCTAGCCCTTCTAAATTGCCGGTTTCGCAAAACGAGCGCAAACGCCCCATCAGCACAATGCTATTGGTGAGCGCCGAGCGGGTTTTTTCTAGAAACATATCCGAGCCAGCAAAATCATCGGCATCTTGCGGCAATAGAAAAGCGATCTTATGCAATCGGCACTGCGGCAGATTGTGGCGAAAGGTGATGTAAGCTAAATTTTCTAGCAATTGCTCCCCGCCCAACATCCTGTCCCCCGACGCGCCAAAGTGCTCGATCACCTCTTCCCAGCCCGCTTCAGCCTCGTCTGCATCGGGTAGGCGGTAATAGCCAAAATCAAAATCGGTGGTGCCACCACCAAAATCAAACACCGCAAATGCCCGCCCCACACCCGCTGCGCTAGGAGAGAGCTGCAAGGCTTTTAGCGCGCAAGCGGCATAGGCAGCAGGCTCTGAGCCACGCTCTTCAACTCTGAATTGAGCGATATGCGGGCCGTAAACAAGGCTTTCTGGCAGGCTGCGCTGCAAGCCATGGCGAAATGCGCTAAGGATATTTTCCTTGGTGTCATGCGGAAAGCTCACTGGAAAAGTCATGTAATAGCGTAAAAATATCCCGCGTTGCCGCCAATTAATAAACATCCCCAAAAACCAAGCGTAAAGCTCAATCGGGTTGAAATCGGCGTAAACATCGTCCACTTTCTTGAATGGATAGTGCTTAAATGGCGGCAGGATACGCTCTTCCTGATGGATTTGATCGCTGATCAGGGTTGGAAACTCATCCAGCGCCCATTGCTTCATGCGGCTAAAAATACTGGCGATGCGCTTAGGATCGGTTTGGTTATCACGCAAATGATCACGGGCCTCGTGGGCGCAATGAACATCTCGCCAATCGACCAAGGGGCGGTACACCTCGGACGTCCACGCCGCCATCAATGCCTGCCAATCCATCACCTCCAGCACGGTGGGGTTTTCATAATCGCCAGCCTGCGGCTGCTCCCATAAATTGCTTTCACCGATGCGCAGCAGGCGATCATGAGCACCTTCTCTAAACGCCACCACCGTGCTACTGGTGCCAAAATCAATCGCCACATTGGCATCACGAATATCCAGTTCGGGGTTACGCGCCCGCATCTGTCCATCATTGGCCAAGGCAATTCTTCTGGCATGCTTGGCGTCTGACACCGGCCATAGCTCCCACAAGCCCTTGGCTGCGTCAGTAAAAGTGCTGCTATCGATGTCGGGTAGGCGGGTACTGATGTAATCTAATTTGCGCAATAAGCTAGGCCAATCGGTGGCATTGCTATCCACGGCGTGAAAGCCATCGTTTTCTGACGACGCTAAGGAGCGCCATCTTTTCCACGCAGTGAGCGCCGCATCAAACTTGCTCGATTTTGGAAAGCGCGCATTGTTGGTCCACGCCCCTAGCCACGTCCAGCCCAGCTCAAACAGCCCCTGCGGATAGCTGCCAGGCCAATCTGCGCAAAGGGTATCGTCCACCGCAATCATATTGGCCGCGCCATCTGGCCCCATAAATTCATCCGGCTGATCAAGGTATAAGCAGCCTTTGTCATACAGCCAGAGCGGGCAATCAAACCAAGCGTGTTCTTCGCAAAGCGGAAAGCCCGGCGCGTAGGCAATATCGATCAACTCGGTGCGAGTCGGCAATCGCCAATTAGCCAGCCCCGCCCATTCCAGCTGCCGCACTTTAGCGTGAGCGTGTGATGAATCCAGCTGCGGCCCTGGCTCGGTGATTTCTTGCCAGATCAAGCCCGTCTGCGGATTAAGAATCACCCCCTCGCCATCACGCCGATACATAAACCAGCCAATCCCCGACTGACTAAACGCATGCCAAGCCTCGCGCCGAGTTTGCAAATGGTGCAGATATAAAAGCTGACACGCTTTAGCGTGAGAAAAGTGCAACTGATCCATGCGTTCAATCCCAATCAGGCCATAGCATCTAGCCTAGGCAAAAATATGGATGAATGAAGAGATTTTTCTAAATTAAGCAGAAATAAAATAGCTATTATGGCTTCGCGTTTAGATCAGCGTTGCACATAGCAATATGCAATTGATCAATCTGCTCTGCTGTTTAAATCAATGAATATTCATTTGTAATCAGCAACAGATTAGTCCCTTACCAACTTAAGATCAAAAACAGACCAAAGCATGGTTTTATGCAGGGTGTGCAGCGAATGTATTGTTGTGCTCCCTGAAAAATGCCGGATCATCATAGAAAATTGAAACTGATCAGATTAATATCAGCCATCGCTGTAAGAATAGTATTTACCCTTGCCTTACATTTTTGTTTCATTTAATCTTGATTCAGTATTTGCTTATTACATTTACCTTAAAAGCACTACTCATTACTTTACCAACAAACAATAAATTAAAACCCGAATATCTTTTATATATCGCACTTTTATAAAAATTAAAACAAATACATTAAATAACGCAGGGCCAAGCAAGTACGCGCAATAAGCCACCCCTTTATCGATGATTTTCCTCCGTTTCAATTGCAATCATTTTGGAGTTATTCGCATGGCATTTACCCCCGCTCAATTTAATCGATTTAAAAACCACCCTAATTTGGATTGGTTGCGCCAGCACGCCGCCTCAAGCCGCGCCATTCATCAAAACACCATCAGATTGAAAATAGAGCAAGCGATTCGATCCGCCTATCCCGATCGGGCTACCGAAGACAATATCAGATGGGTTGCCACAGAAGTTGACACTCCGTGGGGTGAGACTTACCGTGCGCCGGTAGAATATTTGGGACGAGTTCACGCACAAGCCGTTGCAGAAATAGAAGGGAGCAACCCCCAAATGGCCCAAGCGGTACGCATGGTTTTTAACAATACCGCAGATGGCCGCACAGCCCCTGGCACCAGTGGCATTAACCATATCCATGTGGGCGGCAATGCCCAGCTTAATCTGCTATTTGATTCGACCAGCGCCACTATTCTGGGGATTGTTAACGGCCATATGGATAGCCAGATGAAAACTTCTTTGCGCGCAGAAGCCAGCAGGGTATCCAGTCGTAAAGGCGGTGCCACCGTTAATATGAAAGTATCAGGCAATACAGTCAGCCAAGCCTGATCAAGCCTCAAACTGGGTGAAGCCAGCATGGCTTCACCCGATCTGCACTCCCCCTTCTGCCATATGCAAATCATCGACTTACACTCAATCGATTGATTTGATGTACCAGCGCCTCCTCCTCAATTCATATCAAAATCTTCCATAAAACATCTAAAAAAACAAAGCAAACCGTCCTTTTTTCAAGCAGATCCGTCAACTAAAATGCAGCGCTATCTACTGACCTTCAGCGCAGCGCTGTAGAGCTGGACCGGCTTGTTTCGCAATTTAAACTGGAATAAACCTAGGGATCAGTAGCTATTCACATGGTAGCGAAGCTGAATTTGCTTTAAAGACCCGTCTTTCATCATGCCATCGAGCGCATGCTGAAAAGCCAGAAACACCGGCTCGCCCACGCTGACGCGGCTAAAAGCAAAATAGGCATCTTGAGTGCGCCACTCCTGTGGCAAAGGCGCAATTTCATTGGCTAGTTTTAAATCATAAAGCGCCGCCTGCGTCGCAAATAAATCGCCCAGTACTAGATCAACGCGGCCATGCTGAAGCTTACGTAAGTTAATCGCCATCGTTGGGGCAACATCCACCGCCACGCTAGGCGGAGGCGCGTTAAGCCACTGATCCAATTCCTCGCCATAGCTATCCCCACGGGAAACCCCAAGCGTCACCGGCCCAAGCTTGCTTAAATCAGCCAAAGTATTAAAAGACCAGCGCTCTTCTTTTTTCCGCGAAAAAAAATGCACGCTGCTTGGGCGATAAGCCCGTGAAAACAACATCACCCGCACACGCTCAGGCGTTTTTAGCACCTCCATCGCCAGATCAACTTTGCCAACAGCCAGCTCGTTCAAGGTACGCTTCCAAGGCATTTGAGCAAATCGCAAAGGACAATCCGCCCGCCTTGCCAGCTCTACCAACACCTCCACCGCCAAGCCCCGCATCTGGCCATGCTCATCTTTATAATGATAAGGCGGCCAGGTATCCCAACCCACCACCAAAGGCCGCAAGCAGGGGCTGGCCGCAAAGAGGCTGGTGCAAAGCACCAGCATGAGCGCGCACAACCAAGCGAACACTTTGCATTTGTAAATCATCATCCATCCTGTTTACAAAACGGGGGATCAATCACATCAAAGACTTAAACATCCATCTATAGCTACTTTAGAGTACACCGCGGGCAAAGCAATCAATCAAAAAAACGAGCCACCCAATGACTTAGGTGGCTCACAAAAACACGCCGCTCAGAGACAAACGCCCCAAGCATAAAAAATCGTGCGCTTACACAACTAACCCTTCACCCCGCCCGACGTCAGGCCGGATACCATCCAGCGCTGGGCGAATAAGAACAGCATACTGATGGGCAGGCCAGAAAGAATGGCGGCGGCGGCAAAATCGCCCCATAGGTAATTTTGGGTGTAGAGATAAAGCTTGGAGCCAACCGCCAGCGTCATTTTGTTTTGCTCATGCAGCAGCACGGATGCAACGGGGTATTCGATGATGCCGCTAATAAAGGCCAGCAAGAACACCACAAATAAAATCGGCACGGCCATCGGCAAGAGCACGTAGCGGAAAGATTGAAACGCGCTAGCGCCATCGACGCGGGCGGCCTCTTCGATCTCCACCGGGATGGTGTCGAAATAGCCCTTGATGGTCCAGATATGCAGGGCAATGCCACCGGCGTAAGCCAGCACTAAGCTGCCATGGGTGTCGATACCCAGCCACGGCACATAGTTGCCGATTTCATCAAAGATGGCGTAAATGGCGACCAAGGACAGCACCGCGGGGAACATTTGTAAGAGCAGCAAGGCATTCATGCCAAATACGCGGCCACGGAATTTAAGCCGGGCAAACGCATAAGCGCAGCTGGTAGACAGCAGCAAAATGACCCCTGCGCTGATAAAGGCCACTTTCACCGAGTTAAACAACCACAGCAACACGGGGAACTGCGGCTTAATCAGCACACCATCGCCATCCACATAGCTAAAGCCCAGCGCCAGCTTCCAGTGCTCCAGACTAATCGTGTCAGGAATCAGGCTGCCAGCCGCAAAATTACCCGGCCGCAGCGAGATAGAAATAATCATAAAAAACGGAAATAAAATTAGTAGCAAAAAGGCAATCAGCGCAAGATGCGCGCCCAGCACCCGCCATTTATGTGAACGATCCAGCACCATAGCCATTATCGTTTCTCCTCTTGATTAACGCGGGTCAGCTTTAAGTTAATCAGCGACAACACCGCCACCAACGCAAAAATCACTGTAGAAATGGCCGCAGCCAAACCAAAGTTCTGCCCCGAATCCTGAAACGCCAAACGATAAGTGTATGAAACCAAAATATCGGTAGTGCCTGCAGGTACTTTGCTATCAATAAAATCTGGCCTGCCATCGGTGAGCAAGCTGATCAGTACAAAGTTATTAAAGTTAAACGCGAATGAGGCAATCAAGAGCGGCATCATCGGTTTTAAAATCAGCGGTAGGGTGATTTTAAATAAATTAGTCAGTGGCCCCGCGCCGTTGATGGCCGAGGCTTCGTATAAATCGCTTGGAATCGATTTAATCAGCCCCGAGCACAGCAGCATAATGTAAGGGTAACCCAGCCAAGTATTTACAATGAGTATCATCGCCTTGGCATTAAACGGGTCTGAAAACCAAGCGGGCCGCAAGCCAAATAGGCCATTGAGTACCATGTTTATTTCACCAAAACTTTCGTTAAATAAACCACGGAACACCAGAATCGAAATAAACCCCGGCACGGCGTAAGGCAAAAACAGCAGCGTGCGATAAACCCCACGAAAACGCAGCGCTTCCCAATTCAGCACCACCGCCAATACCATGCCCACCACAAAGGTAAACACCACCGTCAGAAAAGCGAATAACACGGTCCAGCCAAGGATTTTAAACATTGGCCCTTGGAAATCGTCACTGGCAAAAATCCGTGTGAAATTACTAAAACCCACATTCACCTTAAAACCCGGAATCAGATTTTCACCTGCGGCTGTTTCATAAAAGCCAGTTTTAAAATTGGGCTTAATCAGGCTGCCATCTTGGGTATTAAGCAGTGTGCCGTCGGCGTTCTTTTGATATAAAAGCTGGGTGGGAGAAAACTGGCTGAGGCTGTTTAAACGCCAAGACTGTGCTTGATTGGGAAAAGTCAGGCGCAGCGCTTTTAACGCTGGCTGTTTGGCAATCACCGTTTTGATGGATTCTTTTTCGGGCAGGTTTTCAGTGCCCAGCGCTTGCAATTGCAGCTGTTGTGGCTTGTTGTCTTCTAACTTAACGGGTGGAGAAACCCAGCTCTGCCCTGCTTCATCGCTTAATTTAAGCCGGTATTGATCCCCAGCCTGATGCAGGGAAAACGCCATGCCAGCGCCATCGGCCGTGGTGGTTTCGCTCAGCATATAGGCCGTTACGCGATCAAAACTCAGCAGATTGGTCGAGCTGTAATTGGTAAAACCAATCCCTGCGGTATACACAGCAGGGAAAACAATAAACACCAGCACGGCCGCCACGCCCGGATAGAGATAGCGGTAAGCGTAAGCCTTGGGTGATAAAAACACCCAGCTGCTCGCGGCCATCACCACCAAACCACCCACGGCGCTCAGCGTATGGCCAGATTGATAAACCCCCAGCAGCAGCCACAAGCCAGCTAATAGCAGCACCCCACCCAACGAAACCAACAGCCAGCGCATATTCAATCCGCTCATTCTATTTTCCCTTAGTCGCATAAACCGGCTGCGCCCTTGCTATTAAATATTTCAAACATCGAAGCATCGTAGTACGGGTGAACCCCGCCGTTTTCTATCGTTTTTCTAGATGCTGTTGCATACCAAAATCTGGCGGGCTTCACCCGCCCTACAGGCACTTCATGCCGTCAGATTAACTACCGAGAGAGCAAAATCCCGAACCACAGAGAGCACAGAGTTTCACAGAGAAAATCCAAAGGCATGTCTTAGGTTTCCTCTGTGGAGCTCTGTGTCCTCCTCTGTGGTTCAAGGTTTAGCTTGTGCTATCAAGGCTAAGGAAAGGGTCTTGCTACTGTCCTACTTACTGCTAATCCGTGCCGCTGCAGCATCCAAGCCCTGCTTAGGGGTTTGGCGGCCTTGCGTTACGTTTTGCAATGCTGATTTTAATGAGGCCCAGAAGCGACCCATTTCCGGGATATTAGGCATAGGCTGGCCCGCTTTAGCCGATTCCATCGAAGCTTTAATCGCCGGATCAGATTTCAGCTCATTAAAGAAAGCTTTATTGGCGGGCACACCCAAAGGCACATCGGCATTAACCGTTTTAAGGCCTTGCACGGTGAGCATATGGTTTTCTAAAAACTCAACCGCCAGCTCTTTGTTCTTGGATGAGCGATTCAGCATGGCACCCAATACACCCACAAACGGCGCGCCAGGCTTGCCATTAATCGATGGGATAGGCGCCACGGCCCAGTTGATTTTGCTCTTTTTTAGATTATCCCAAGCCCAAGGGCCATTGATCATCATGGCGATTTTGCCCTGATTTACACCGGCTTCCATATCGGCATAAGTCGCGCTTTTTGGCATCACGCCGGTTTTAATCATTTTATTAATGGTCTCTAAGCCAGCAATCGCACCGGCATTGTTGACGCCCACATCTTTGGCATCGTAAGTGCCATCGCCCTTAGGCTTAAAGGCATAGGCACCACCGGCTGCCAGCAATGGCCAGCTAAAATAAGGCTCGCCGTAATCCCACAGAATGGCTTTTTTGCCCTGCGCGGCCAGTTTTTTATCCAGCGCCATCACATCATCAAAACTCTTAGGCGGCACAGGCACGAGGTCTTTGTTGTAAATCAGCGCCAGCGCTTCAATGGCGATTGGATAGCCCCATTGTTTACCATTTACGGTAAAGGCTTTCCATGCCAGCGGATCGATCTCGGCCTGCACTTTTTTAGATGGAGTAATTGGGCTAAGTAAGCCCGCTGTCATCCATTCACCCAAGCGATCATGCGGCCAGATCCAAATATCTGGGCCTTTGCCCGCAGCGGCCGCTTGCTGAAATTTAGAAGGTGCATCTTCGGGATGCTCCACCACCACCTCTACCCCAGTGGCCTTGGTAAACGCTGCACCCACCTGCTCGATGCCCTTATAACCCTTGTCACCATTCACCCAAATCACCAGCTTATCTGCAGCAAAAGCAGGCCCGGCAAAAGAAATCGCGACAGCTGCTGCGATGGTAGAAACTGCAAACTTGCCAAACTGGCGGCGTGTTGTATTCATAAACCCTCCAAAAAACCAAGCAAAGCCCTTGCCAGAGAAATACCCAGCGCAGGCAAAATAAAGCTGCAATTTTTAAAAAGCCAAATGATTATTCGGCCAGTGGGTGAAGACGGCGCATTGCGCTGCCATCTGCTTTAAACAAAAAACCGTGCTCCGGCTTAAAGTGCAGCACGCTGAGCTCGCCCGGTTTAGAGCTAAACAGCGCAGGCATACGGGCCACAAAGGTATCCCGCATACCGGGTACTTCTAAATACAACATCGATGCTTCGCCTAGTTGCTCCAGCGCCAGCGTCACACCGCTCAACGCATTACTGCCCGCTGCGGGTGAAATTTTTAAATGCTCAGGGCGCACGCCCAGTGTGACTTCGTCACCGATGTTTGCGCCTGCCGCATCCACCGTCACCGCAAGCTGGCTGCCATCTTCTAAGGCAACCGTCACGCCGCCTTCATCAATAACAGCAACCTTGGCGCTTAAAGTATTCATTTTTGGCGAGCCGATAAAGCCCGCTACAAACAGATTATCCGGCTGGTAGTACAGCTCGATCGGTGTACCAACCTGCTCCACTTGCCCGGCACGCAGCACCACAATCCGGTCGGCCAGCGTCATCGCTTCGGTCTGATCATGGGTGACATAAATCATGGTGCTACCCAGCTCGCGGTGCAAACGGGCGATTTCGATCCGCATTTGCACCCGCAGCGAGGCATCCAGATTAGACAGCGGCTCGTCAAACAAAAACACCTTAGGCTTTTGCACAATGGCGCGGCCAATCGCCACCCGTTGCCGCTGCCCGCCCGACATATCACGCGGCTTGCGGCGTAAAAGTGGCTCAATTTGCAAGACTTTAGCCACCCGCTCTACCAGCGGCGTGTACTCGGCTTTTTTCATGCCTGCCAGCTTTAGGCCAAAAGCGAGGTTTTCAAACACATCCATATGCGGGTACAGCGCGTAGCTCTGAAACACCATAGAAATGCCACGTTTTACCGGCGGCAACTCGTTCACACGCAGGCCATCGATACACATTTCGCCATCAGTAATGTCTTCCAAACCCGCAATAGTGCGCAGCAGGGTCGATTTACCGCAGCCCGATGGCCCAACAAACACGATAAATTCACCATCTTTGATTTCTAAATCGATGCCGTGCAGGGTGTATACCGAAGAAAACGCTTTTTTAATGCCTTTTAATGAAACAGTAGCCATACCTTACGCCTCTACGCGGGCAATCAACGCGCCCCAATGATCAAACTCAATCACGCCTGACTTAATACTTGCGCCACTCAGGCCCGCATCGGCCAGCAGCGTGAGCTTGTCTTTACACGGCAGCGATTGACGACTTTCAGATAAATTAAACACACACAACCAGCGCTCGCCATTCAGGCTGCGGCTAAAGGCCAGCAGCGGCTCAGGCGTATCCACAAACTGAATATCGCCCTGCCAAAGCACGGCTTGCGTCTTACGCCAGCTAATAAAATGGCGATAAAAGTTTAAGGTGGATTCAGGGTCATGCTCTTGCGTGCTGACGGCCAGCTGCTGGTGTGATTCAGGCACCGGTAACCAAGGTGCGCCCGTGCTAAAGCCTGCAGCCGCCACATCATGCTGCCAAGGCATCGGTGTGCGGCAGCCATCGCGGCCTTTAAATTCTGGCCACATGGCAATACCGTAAGGATCTTGCAATAGCTCGAACGGAATATCAGCCTCGGGCAGGCCCAGCTCGTCCCCCTGCCACAGGCAGGCCGAGCCTCTGAAACACAGCAGCATTGCCAGCATACTGCGCGAAAATCGTGGGTTCTGGCTGTTATTGCCCCAGCGGCTGAGCACGCGCATCACATCATGATTGCCGATCGACCAGCAGCCCCAGCCATCCCCAATGCGCTTTTCAAGGTCTTCAATTTGCTTGCGGATATACGCCGCGCTAAAGTCTTTAGTCAGCAAATTAAAGCTATACGCCATATTCAGCTTATCGCCGCCTGTGGTGTATTCCGCCATCACTTTCAGGCTATCGTCATCGCCTACTTCACCCACGCTCATTGCGCCGTATTCATCCAGCAGCAGACGTACGCGTTTTAGAAAGTCGATGTTTTCTGGCTGGGATTTATCATGCACATGCGCCTGAAAGCCGTAAGGATTATCCGGGCTAACCGTCTTAGTATCTTTACTTTTAGCGGGCGGATTATTACGCAGCTTGCGATCATGAAAATGGAAATTGCACGCATCAAAGCGAAAACCATCCACGCCACGCGCCAGCCAGAAACGAATCGCTTCTAAAATGGCGTCCTGCACGGCAGGGCAATGGAAATTTAAATCGGGCTGACTGCTTAAGAAATTATGCAAATAATACTGGCAACGGCGGGTATCCCAAGTCCAGGCCGGGCCACCAAACACAGATAACCAATTATTTGGCGCAGAGCCATCGGCCTTGGCATCGGCCCACACATACCAATCGGCTTTGTCGCCCGTGCGGCTTTGTCGGCTATCAGTAAACCAAGTGTTTTGATCTGAGGTGTGCGAGAGCACCTGATCGATCATCACTTTTAAGCCAAACTGATGCGCCTTGGCCAGCACGGCATCAAAATCGGCCAGCGTGCCAAACAGCGGATCAACCTGACAATAGTCGCTTACATCGTAGCCAAAATCTTTCATCGGCGATTTGAAAAACGGACTGATCCAGACCGCATCCACCCCCAGCGCGGCGATATAGGGCAATTTGCCGAGCAAGCCCTGCAAATCACCCACGCCATCGGCATTGGCATCTGCAAAGCTGCGTGGATAAACTTGATAGATGACAGCACCACGCCACCATTCACGATCGGTCTTGAGCATGACTCAATCCATTTAAAATTCTGGGCAAGGCCCGGAGGGGTTAAACACGCTAAAGCAGCCTAAATATCATCTAAACAACTTGGGCCAACTTAGCTCTTAGTTCATTTCCTGCCACAGCACACCCGTCATCCCAGAATGGTTTTATCTGGGATCCAGCAGAGTCACTGGATTCCCGGCAAAAGCACTCGGGAATGACGCTATGTGAGCTATTTCAGGAAGTTATTTCAAGACCGAGCATTTAGGCCTTGTCTAATATTAGACAGCGGTAAAAATCTATATTTTTAAATTGAAAAAACTCAAAGTAAATAGCCTGATTTATAAACGCTTTTCTCCGTGAAACTCCGTGTTCTCTGTGGCCTCCGTGTTTCAAGATTTGGGTTGTCTAATATCAGTTAAGACTGCAGCAGCTCAACTTACCACCATACTTCGGCCTGAGCGCCAAAGGTGAAGCCGCTTTTATCATTGCCAAACGAGCCATTGGCCGATAGCGGGTTGTTCACCGCTTTTAGGCCAGCCGCATCCTGCGCGGCTTGATCCCACTTGGCGTAAGTTGCAAAAAAGCGCAATTGCGGGCGGCTCCAGAAGCCTTTTTCTGGCTGCACCAAAAACGCTGCAGTGGTTTTTAAGAGATTACGTGCATCGCCCTCTTCTGGCTTAACACGGTCGTAACCCACTTCAATGGCCGCGCCAAGGTTATCGGTAAACATATAAGTCGGGCGCACGCCGAGCGACATCCAGGTCTGGCCCTTGCCTGTCGCAGCCGGATCAGTTTTTTGCCAGATGGCCGCCATCATGCCGGAGTAGCGGCTGTTTTCAGGTTGCCACATCAGCTGCTCAACCACGCGGTAGGCTTTATCGCCCGAATCGGCGTTTACATTTGGGTAGCCCGAAGCAAAGCTGGAGATATTGCCCTTGGCGTATTGCAGGGCGATCTTATTAAAGCCACCGAATACACCACTTTGAGTGTGCATTAGATTCAGCCCCAAGCCATCGGTGGCCTTGCCCTGATCTTTGTCGGCTTTATTGGCAAAGCGCAAATCAACGCCCACTGTCAGCTCACCATTGGGATTCACTTTAATGCCAGAGAGGCGGAAATCGTGGCCGGATACGCCGATCTTGCGATCCAGATTTTCGATACTGGTATCGGATGTGGTGACGGTATTCTGACGCCATGCGTAGGCAAATTTGGCGAACCCCACATCCACGTTTTCAATCCCAGCGCCGGGGCCGGAGTTGTCCCAGAAGTAAAAGTCATTGATATGCACATCTTGGCGAGCATAAAAACGCTTACCCGCCCACAGCTTGCTTTCCCCTAGGCCTACGCCTTCGGCCGTGACATACATTTCACGGAAAGCAAACTCGGCAGATTTGCCAGAATCACTTTCCCAATCCTGAAACTGCTTGGCAGCAATAGCCAGCCGCGATTCAATTCTAAAACGCGTGCCGGTTTCTTTTTTCTCAAACACATTACCGCCCACTGCAAACTCGGCATAAGTTTCGCACTCATTACCTAGGCGATACTTAGAGCCCGCACCATCAAGCTGAAAACAGGATTGCGATCCGCCACCCGTGGCATTCGAGCCTATGCCGCTGCGCGCATAGCCATGAAAATCGACCGGCATCGCGAACGCACTGGTCACCAAACCTAAGCCGCAAACAGCCAGCGCTAGCTGAGCCGGTGCAGAAATCTGATTTACTGATTTGAACTTCATCTCATCTCTTCCCTGAATAGGTACGGCTATGCCGCTAAAACGAATAAGCAACCTTGTAGTAAATCAATAAATCGCTACAAAACAGCAAATCATATTGCCAAGGCTGATCAAAAGCGCTTTCAATCCATTGTTTTATTTGTTTTAAACGGTTTGAAAGCGATAAAAACAACGCCAAACCTTATTTCCAAAGCGGTTTGGATTTGTTTTTTCGTAAGTTAATCCACGTCACTACATGATGTAAACTACATTGATAACCCTATTTACAATATTTAAACGTCATTAAAATGATTGTTTTTCATGCTTATTGCTAAGTAAAAAGACAATAAAAATGCCTGCTTCCTTACAAAGGAGGCAGGCACTCGACAAAACCGGGCTTATATTCAAAACCAACGACAAATAACGCGCAATTCACCAAAAAACCACATGCCTGTGGGGTGGGCACGATTTTGTGCCCACGCGATCATTTACAAGATATTAAACACCTGCAACACACCACCCGAATGGCCCCGCGTGGGCAAGATAAAACGCCTTGCCCACCCTACAAAAGATGCATTGCATGACTTTGCCACCCAAGATGGCTTTAAAATCATCGCCAGCAGGAATCCTTTGTTTTCTTAGTGTCCTGCCTTTTAGCTCGGTGAGCTCTGTGTCTACAGATCTTAGGTTTTAACAACAGCCGCCCAATTAAATCAAACAAGCCTGATCACTGGTGCCCGGCTGCAATAGGGTTGGCCAAAGCACTTGCAAGGACTCTGGGTCTTCCCCCCTCAGCCGCGCCAGCATCAGCGAAGCCAACGTAACGCCCGCTTCGCGTGGATCGGGCTGGCGGATGGCGGTAATGTTTTGCCCCATCGCCAGCTCTGGCGCTACGCCACCAAATACAATCAGCGAAATATCCGTGCCTGCCCTCAGCTCTGCTTGGCGCAATGCCGCCAGCACGCCCATCGCCGCTAGGTTATTATCCACAATCACCGCCGTAGGGCGCTGGCTAAGCTTTAGCAAGCGGTGCATCAGCGCCTCGCCCATTTGCGCAGTCAGCGCGCCTTCTTGCAATAAGCTGGATTCCACCGTCACCCCTGCTGCCTGCATCGCCGCTACAAAACCCTGCTTACGCTGCATGGCAAAATTAAGCGCTAAAGGAGCAGAAATCAGGGCGATGCGTTTGTGGCCCAAGGCCAGTAAGCGCTCAACTGCGGCGCGGGTGCCCGCATCATTGTCATAATCAAACCAGGGATAAGGCGTATCCATTTGCGAGCGGCCATGCGCTACAAAAGGGAAGTGACACGATTGCAAATAGCGCAATCGCTCATCAAATACGCAGGTACGCGCCACAATCAGCCCGTCAACCCTGTGCCCAGCGGTAATGCGCTGATAGGTTTGCAGCTCATTATGGGTATCTGCCGAAATCAGCATCAGATCGATACCTGCATCATTAAACTGATCAGTCATTCCGCCCACAATGGCGTGAAAAACCGGATCGTTTAAATCATTGGGTTGCAGCGGATAAATCATCCCCACGCAATCGGTGCGGCCCAGCGCCAGTTTTCTGGCGGTGCTATTGGGCTGATAACCATGCCGCTCTGCCGCTGCGGCCACTCGCAGCCGCGTTTTTTCGCTGACATCAGAAAAACCATTCAAAGCACGGCTCACCGTTGTGGGCGATAAATTCAGTAGCTGAGCCAATTCCCGCAAATTCATTATGTTTTCTGTAAGATTTTAAGCACTCAGCTTATACCATGCTGCTGCCTGATTACACCAGAATTCAAAGCGCTATAGATTATGACTAAGAGATTTAATCCATAGCCAGCCCACCCGCTCCACATCTGCCAGAATCGCCCCTCCTGTCATTGGGTAGTAGCTATCCTTCGCGCAAAGCGAGGGAGGTGGCGTCAACAAACTTGCGGCTTCTTGCTGCATGGCGTCATTGATCATCAGCCGGTATGGCAGATGATTCAGCGATACCTTTGGCCTCGATACGTTTGCCTGCCAGGCAAGCCGTGTCGTTGCGCCATTGGTTTAATTGCTTGCCCGGCATTGTGCTTTTGCATGTTACCCACTCTGTTCCTGTTCTACTTCTCGGCCATTGCCATCTATTTAGCCTGTGACTATTTCGTCAACGCCATTGAATGGTGTGCCCGGCATATGAAGCTGGGCGCGACTGCGGTGGGCTCGGTACTGGCGGCTTTTGGCACGGCACTTCCCGAAAGCGCGGCAACGGAGCTGCATTGGCTTTCTTTACGCAGGATTTGCGCTCTACTTAGGCTGGGCAATCTAAAACATGACAATACCCATCGATGCAGATGAACGCCGCATCGATGGGTAGAGAGAGATTAAAGCGAGATGTGTAAGTCAAAACGTGCGCCGTTAGAGAAAGCACAAGTACCTGCACCCAACTCTGCGCTGCTCATGCTGTAATCACACTTGGCATAGCCACCTTTATTACCTACGGCGTTTGCATTGCCTTTGGACGATCCCGGTGCACGGGTGGCTTCGCCAGCATAAGCTTCCTTGCCCGCGTTAAAAGCAAACTCGCCATGGCCTTTTTCCGGATTGCTGATTGTGCCGTTAATCCGGCCAATGGCCGCCGCGGCATCATTGGTAGGGTAAAGCCTTGCGGTATACACAGGGCGCGGCGCAACCACTTCTGCCATCGCAACAGGCATAGGCTGGCGCGGCGATGGGCCAGCACCTGCTGTAGCAGGCTGAATAGGTACCACATAACAAGCGGATAACATAGCAGCTACTGATGCCGCAACAAGCAGACCTTTCACTTTAAGCATAAAAATTCCTTTCTATTTTAACTAAGCAATCTTACTTTATTTGGCAGCAGTCTTTCAGCATGGTTTGGCGCTGTCAAGCTGGGTCAAACCAATAGGCTCACAAAACGGCAACACAATGTGTCATTAATAAATGGGTGCAACAACTTACATTTTTGAGAAAAACACAAGAGTGGCTTACCTCAGGCTACTCTGCCACCCTAGGCTTTATGCCCTTCTCAAGCCCGGCGCTCAAAGAAAATACAGTAGTTTATTCCTGACGAACTCCTTTCTTTTAAAAATTGAGGCCCAAATGTGCACTTGCCAGCCAAAAATAAAAGCATACAAAACAGCAATATTACCCATCGTTTGCCATACGCATAACAGCAACCATGAACCACCAAAGGCTTATCCCTGAATAAACGCTTCACTGGGCATCACGCTCTTTGCAATGACTAAAGCGCGATTAAACACCGCCATCCTTGCGCAAAGCAGCGCCTTGCTTGAGCAAACCTAGCCCGCTTGCTCAGTATAAAACCCTGCGGTTTCAACGAGCACCGCAACACGGCTAAGCGCTAAAGCTAAAATCCCTTTATCATCTGCCCTTCGGCGCTGTTGTAGCGCCGATGGCATTTATTAATGGGCAACTCAAAGAGCAATTCTTTCTATGCAAGGCCAATCGCAAACAAGATCGCTGCCGCAATTATTTTAAAATGCGAGGGGATATTTTGATGCGCAATGCCAGCTTGCACAGAAGTGATCGTCTTTAAAGATGCCCTAATCAGGATTACCCAATGAATCAAACGCATATCACCGAGTTCTTCGACCTGATCGCCGATGGCGGCCTGGAGCAAAACGACATTCTTGCAATGAGCGCCGAAGTGCTCAAAGCAGCCAACGACGCTGAAAGCTATCTGGCAAACGATAAAGAAAGCGCTTACCAAGCCCATTTTGCAATTCCACTCTGGGAATGGGTACTGATCGAGCAGCTTGAAGACGGCCTGCTCTTTCGCGCAAACAAAGCCGATGCACTCTACGCACAGATCGAAGAGGCTTTTGGCGAAGGCGAGCTAGAGCTAACCTCCGCAGCGCTCAAAGACCTCAGCAAGGCCGACGCTCTGCGCCTTATCCAGAAAGAGCTTGATCCTGCCTACACACTTGTCAACTTCAGCAAATCGCTGAATGACGATATGCAAGTACTACTGATGCGCAGCAACAAGCTGGATCGCTTTTTAGAACTATGCAAAACGCTAGAACTGGCTGCCGCACCAAGCTGCATCAACTAAGCTCGCAAAGCCATTTGCAGGCTCGGTTTATCTAAAACAAACCGAGCCCTGCTCATCAAAAAGTAAAAAACTCAAAAGCATCGCCCCAAACGCACCTGCCTATTCCGGCAAAAGCACTTCTTCTCTCGCCGACTCCCAAGCATGAATCGCGTGCTTACGCGTTTCTCCCCAGTAATAGCCCCCCAACTTACCGCTTTGCTGGATCACACGATGGCAGGGGATTAAAAATGCAACAGGATTTGAGCCAATAGCCGTACCCACCGCCCTCGCCGCATTAGGGCTACCAATCGCATTCGCCACTTGGGAATAACTCACCACGGTAGCTGGTGGAATCTGTAGCAAGGCTTTCCAAACACTGACCTGAAAATTTGTCCCCGCCACATGCAAAGAAATAGGCCGATCCGGTTTTTTTGCCCCGCCAAACATCCCATCTAAGACTTCAAGTGTGGCTTGCTGCTCTTCATGCACCACGGCATAAGGCCATTTTTTGCATAAATCAGCCAGATGCTCGTCCAGCGCCTCGCCCTGCAAGAAGGAAAACTTACAAATTCCTCGTGGCGTAATAGCAATAAATGCAGGACCAAATGGCGTGTTATGCACGGCATAGCCGATGGACAAACCCGCCCCTTCCTTTTTGTACTCTCCTGGCGTCACCGCCTCCAGATGCACAAAATGATCATAAAGGCGCGAGCCACTGCTTAAACCCAGCGTATCAGAGACCTCAAGCAGCGATTTGGATTCGCGCAATAATTGCTTGGCCCGCTCCAAAGTCAGCACTTGCAAAAACCGCTTTGGCGTTACCCCTGCCCAACGGCAAAATAAACGCTGAAAATGAAAAGGGCTTAAATGTAAGTGTGCTGCAATTTCATCCAAACTAGGCTGACTATGCACGCGAGTAGAAATAAAATAAATCGCTTTGGCAATGCGTTCATAGTCAGACATAAACATCTCCAGACGAAACAACTTAAGTACGATTAATCGAAAGCCCACCATCTACCAGTAGCGCCGAGCCGGTCGTAAAGCTAGATGCGTCAGAAGCAAGATAAAGCGCCGATTGCGCAATCTCATCGGGCAAAGCAAGCCGCTTCATAGCAAAAAGCCCCTGCACAAAAGCTAAGGCTTCTGGCGTGCTGGCAAAGGCACGGCCCATCGGGGTATCCGTGCCACCTGGCAAAAGCGCATTTACGCGTACGCCCTGAGCGCCGAATTCGGATGCCAGCGCTTGCGTCAAACCAATCAGCCCCGCCTTACTCGCCGCATAAGCCGCTAGCCCCGGGAAACCAACGGTATAACCCACAAATGAAGAAGTAAAAATCAAAGAACCGCCACCTCGCTTCAGCATGGCGGGGATTTGATGCTTAGCCCCAAGAAAAGCACTCGTCAGATTGGTGTCCGTCACCTCATGCCATACTGCAAGCGAGATATCAGGCGTCGCCTCCTCCTCCCCAATGATACCGGCATTATTAAACGCTACATCCAGCCCACCAAAATGGCCGACGGCTAATTCAACCAGCGCCTTAGCAAAAGCCTCATCCCGCACATCGCCAGCCAGTGCACGCGCCTGCCCACCCACCTGAGTAATCTCTTCAACCAGCTCATCCAACTTTGCCTGACGCCTTGCCGCAAGCACCACACTCGCGCCTTGGCTTGCGAATAACTTTGCGCTGGCGTAGCCAATACCCGAACTCGCCCCGGTAATCAGTGCAACTTTATTAGATAATGCAAGCATGATTTAAAACCTCTCTTTATTGGATCGCGTACCTACAAGCATTGTCTGAGCACGAATGCAGTGTGAAGGTTTAAACCCTAGGCAGCGACCCGAATCTTGCTCTGTTTAAAAGATTAAATGGCTGGATGACGGCCCCTGAAAAATGGCGCACAAAAATCCCCCAGCGCATTTTTAAATAGAATTTATTCAAAACGCTTGGGGGATTTAAAATGAAACGATAAGAAGTTGAATTACGGCAGATTTTAAGGTGATGAATTCACGAGTCACTAGCCCTTAGCAAAACGGCTTGTGAATCGCATTTCATTAGGAAAAATCTTTGCGGGCACACAGATGTGCCCGCCCTAGCGATACTATGCAGCAGCCTCTTGCTCAGCAGGCAGCAGTAAATTAATCATAATCGCCAATACACTCACCAAGCCCACGCCAGCTAAATTGAAATCACCGATCTTCAGCATTAAACCGCCAATCCCACACGTCAGCACCACCGAGACAATCACCAAATTACGCGGTGCCATCAGGTTTACTTTGGCATCGATCAGCGTTTTTAAGCCGATACTGGCAATCGTGCCAAAGAGCAGCACCATAATTCCGCCCATCACCGGCAAAGGAATCGATTGCAGCAAGGCATTAAATTTACCAAAGAAAGCCAAAATGACCGCCAGCACCGCCGCCCAAGTCATAATCACCGGATTAAAATTACGGGTGATCATCAGCGCGCCCGTGACTTCAGAATAAGTGGTAATCGGCGGGCCACCAATTAAGCCAGCAAAACACACACCAAAGCCATCCCCTGCCAGCGTGCGATGTAAGCCAGGTGTCTTGGTATAATCATCCCCTGTAACCTGCCCTACCGCCATTACCGCACCGATATGCTCGATGGTGGGTGCAATCGCAACCGGCAGCATAAACAATGCCGCAGCCCAATTCACTTCTGGTTTTACAAAGTGCGGCATAGCAAACCAAGGCGCAGCAGCAATGGCGGTAAAATCAATCACGCCCATAAAAGTCGCTGCTACATAGCCAACGACCACGCCAGATAAGATCGGCACGAGGCGCAGCATGCCACCGGCAAATACCGAAACAATAATCGTTGTGCCCAGAGAAATGGCGGCTAAAAACAAAGAGATATCATAAGCCACTAATTGCTTGCCACCGCCTTGCCCCATCGCCATACCGGAAGCGGCCACCGCCACAGAAAGGCCAATCACCATAATCACGGGGCCAATCACTACAGGCGGCAATAATTTATGAATAAAACCCATGCCGCGCCATTTAATCAGGCCCGCAATCACAAAATACATAAAGCCCGCCGCAAACAGACCAAACTGCGTGGCCGCTTGCCCCCATGTGTGCATGGCAAAAATAATCGGGCCGATAAAGGCAAAAGAAGAGCCAAGAAAAATAGGTACTTTACGCCCGGTAATCCACTGAAATACCAAAGTGCCGACGCCAGCGCCCAATAGCGCCATTGCAGGATTCAAACCCGTGAGCAAAGGCACTAAAACCAAAGCGCCAAACGCTACAAATAAAATCTGTGCCCCAGACACAAATTGCTTTAAAGCAAACCACATCCGCTTTTCTCCCCTAAGTATTTGATCAAACCTCCCCCAACAAGGCATGCCTTTGCTGCCAGTACGACGGCGAAAAGACATAACAATGCGGGAGAATCTTTGTGTAAGTGTTTTTGTATTAGATACAAAAATCCCCCTTCTTCGAGGGGGATGATTTAAAACTTAAAACTCGGATTACTTTGTTGTACCAAAAATCTTATCGCCCGCATCACCCAGGCCCGGAATAATATAGCCCTGCTCATTTAAATGGCTATCCAGCGAAGCGGTCACGATTTCTACATCTGGATGCGCATCGTTGACTAATTTCACACCCTCAGGCGCTGCCACCATTACAATCGCTTTAATATCCTTGCAACCATTACGCTTCAACATATCGATGGTAGCAACCAAAGAGCCACCTGTTGCCAGCATCGGATCAATAATCAGCGCAAGGCGATCTTCCAGATTACCTACAAATTTTTCAAAGTAAGGCTCTGGCTGAAGGGTTTCTTCATTACGCGCCAAACCCACCACGCTGATTTTGGCTGAGGGCACTAAATCCAGCACCCCATTGAGCATGCCAATCCCTGCACGCAAAATAGGCACGACGGTGAGCTTCTTCCCTTTGACTTGCTGCACTTCTACTGGGCCACACCATCCAGCAATCATGGTCGTCTCTAAAGGTAAATCACGCGTTGCTTCATAAGCCAATAAGCGCGCCAGCTCTTCTGTAAGCAAACGAAATTTATTAGTACTGACATTTTCTGCGCGCAATAGCGCCAGTTTATGTTGGACGAGTGGATGTTTTACGACGGTAATCTGCATGACGAAGCCCAAAAAAACTAAGATAAACATTTCAGTGTAGCGCTCCTTACATAAAAGCGCACCGGTGAAAATACTGCTTTTCCGAATCATGCCCGAAATTTTTCCGATTCGCTTTGCTATAAAACAAAATACAGCGGCGCAATGAGCACCCTCTAAACATAAAATAAACCGCATCTAATAAACACAAACCAGCCTAAAAAAAATCCAACTTAAATGGCTGACCCATCACCCGCATAGCAAAAGGAATAAAAAATGATTTCTTAAGTCATTTTTAACCGCAGCAAGGTGAATATGGCAAAGCCAATCCACCTGACAAGCCTTGGGGCAGAAACTCAAAGCAATACTTAACTCAGTAAAGCCACATCATAACGATGGCTTACTATGGGCAAACTTAAGATGTCCACACCACGCAAGCGTCATAAATGCATAAACTGCAATTAAAAGCAGAATAGATACACGCTAGCGGGTAGGTTCATTGCGACAAGGAGGCTTATTTTTTGTTAAACTCGCGCAGTTTAGCGCCTGACCAACTGTTTCGGATATATACATGACACTGCGTCGCATTGCCTTAGCCTTTGTACCTCTCTTTTTATCTGTCAGCGTTTATGCTGGGGATGCTGAAGATATTCAACAGCTGCTGAAATCCAAACAATTGCCACAGGCGCTTGATCGTGCGGATAAATTCTTAGCAAAATCGCCAAAAGATCCTTCCATTCGTTTTTTACGCGGGATTATTCTGACTGAAATGGGCAGAACAGAGGAAGGCATCAAGGCGTTTACCCAACTATCGGCAGACAATCCGCAGTTGCCTGAGCCTTACAATAATTTAGCCGTGCTTTACGCCCAGCAAAACCAGCTGGATAAAGCACGAGCCGCATTGCTCATGGCGATACAAACCAACCCGTCTTATGCAACCGCCCATGAAAATCTGGGTGACTTATACGCGCGCTTAGCCTCACAAGCATACGATAAAGCATTGCAATTAGATGGCAGCAGCCCGGCAGTACAAGGCAAGCTAAAAATGGTGGGCAGCCTGTTTGGCAACCCCGTTGCCGCAAAAACCAATACCGCCCCTGTAAAAACGGCGCAAGCCGCGCCGGGCACCAAATCCAGCACTATTGCAACGCCAGAGCCTAAGCCCGCTGCCACACCAAGCCCTACACCTGTAGCGATAGCTAAACCAACGGCAGCACCCGCGCCCGCTGCGAAGCCAAGTGCCGTACCAACGCCAGTACCAACGCCTAAGCCTGATGTGCGTGATGCAGAAAAGCAGCAAATTGCAAATGCAGTTGAAGGCTGGGCACAGGCCTGGAGTAAGCAAAATGTAAACGGCTATCTGGGCGCTTACAGCAATAGCTTCAAAACCCCTGGTGGACAAAAGTTTAGCGCTTGGAGTGAAGAGCGTCGCAAACGCATCAGCAGCCCTAAGTCAATCGACGTTAAAGTATCAGATATTAAAATTGATATCGGTGACGATGGCCAGGCCAAAGCACGGTTTCGTCAGTTTTACAAAGCTAGCCACTTATCAAGCACCACAGGTAAGACATTAATCCTGGAAAAATCGGGTAGCCGCTGGCTGATCCGAGAAGAGCGAGCGGGTTCATAATCACGTATGCGTAGTTTGTTTATCTGGGGCAAGCGTAGTGCTTGCCTGCTTGCTCTATTGATGCTTGCACCACCTGCCCGCCCTATTGTCTCCGATCCTGCCAAACCCCGCTTTTTGGAAGAAAAAGTGGGCATAGCAAGCAAAGGCTCGCCCGAACAAAGAATATTATCGGCCATTGATCACATCCGCAGCGGCAAGCTAGCCGACGCTCGCGCCACCGTAGATGCCCTACTCAAAGAACAACCCAATTACCGGCTGGCGCATTTATTATCAGGTGATCTTTACGCCATGCGCGCCATGCCGCTCAGCACCATCGGCGCAGGTGCAGGCAAAGTGCCTGCCGATCGACTAGATGACTTGCGTAAAGAAGCGCTGGCCCGTATTAACAACCGCCAGTCGCAAGCGTCACAAACGCGTTTTCCTTCCCATTTACTGGTTTTTGCACCTCAGCAGCCATACGCCATCCTCGTCGATGCGGAAGCGTCCCGTATTTACGTATTTAAAAATGTCGATGGTGTGCCCACTTATGTCACCGATCACTACGCAACCATTGGCAAGCTTGGCTCGGACAAATTCCGCGAAGGCGATCAGCGCACTCCCTTGGGTGTTTATTTTGTAAACAACCATTTATCAAGGCCCTACCTCGATAAAACCCGTGGCGCACAGGCCGATCTATACGGCGTAGGCGCATGGCCAATTTCATTCCCTAATGAAATTGATAAAAGCGAAGGCCGCACCGGCTCCGGCATCTGGCTGCATGGTGTGCCCGCCAATACCTATGCCCGCGCCCCTTGGGCATCCAACGGCTGCGTGGCGATGAGCAACGAAGAAATGCTGGATATCGCGCAGTATATTCAAGTAGGCCAAACGCCTGTGGTGATCGTTCCCAAGGCTGAGTGGGTTTCTAAAGTGGAATGGCAATCAAGACGGGATGCGGCGCTCAGCATGATGGATGGCTGGCGGGAAGACTGGGAATCACTCAAACCCCAGCCCTACCTCAGCCGCTACGCCAAACAATTTAAAAGTGATGATGGTCAGGATCTGGCACGCTGGAGCAGCCAGAAAACAGCCGTGAACGCAGGAAAAAGCTGGAGCAAAATTCGTCTGGATAATTTAAGTATTTACGCCAGCGGCGGCCCCTCCCCTCGCCTCACCACCAGCTTTAAGCAAGATTACCGCAGCAATAATTTAGATAACCAAATGAATAAACGTCAGTACTGGCAACAAGAAGACGGCATTTGGAAGATTATTTTTGAAGGCGCGGCAAACAGCTAATCAGACAACCAATGGGGAGCAAACGCCTGCTGCCCATTGCCCGCCCTGAACGCCTCATCGACCCCCAGCCCCGGCACGGCAGCAAGCGTACCATCCAGATACACCAGTGGTGCATTCAAACGCAGCCAGGGCGGCACAGCCGCTTCCTGATAAAGCTGCTTTAACGAGCGTCTTGGCCCATCTGCCCGCAAACGTAAGCTCTCCCCCCCCATGCGATTGCGTAGCTCCAGCCGCCCCAGCTGAAGGCGACTAAGCTCAATGCCAACAGCCGCCTCACGCCAAGCCAATACACCAGACGCTAGGCGCATCTCTGATTGCCAAGGCATCAGCACATCTGCAAACACAGCCTGCCTTGCCGCCGTAACATACAGCTTCTGCCGATAACGCCGAATAGCCCGATCACGCCACACCAGCGCAGGCTGCGCATCAATCGCTGCAAAGAGCGCAATCCGCATTAGTTCTTCAAAAGCACGGGCATCTAATTGCAGGCCCTGCTGTGTAAGCCAAAAACGCAGTGCATTCCGTAAGCGCAACAGAGACAGATCAACGCTTAAATCAAATACACCCTCTTTAACGCACAGTGCCAAATCGGCAGTTGCCAATTCTTGCAACAATTCATCCGCCTCGGCCGCATGCTCCGCCACTCGGGCCAAGGTAGCATTTGCACTGGGCCAAACGGCTCTTAAAGCAGGGAAGATTTCATTACGCAAGAAATTACGGTCGTAGCGGGAATCAAAATTACTTTCATCCTCCACCCACGCCAAACCTTGCTCTGCTGCGTAATCGGCAAGCTCAGCGCGCGAAATATCCAGCAAGGGCCGCAAAATACCCACCTGCTCATTTAAACGCCGATATTCAGGCATTGCCGCCAAACCGCGCAAACCACTGCCACGAAGCAGATTTAGCAGCACCGTTTCTGCCTGATCATCACGATGCTGAGCCAAAAGCAGCACATCACACGCTTGCCGGGCAAACACCTCGTAGCGCGCCGTCCGTGCCGCTCCTTCAACGCCTTGCTTCAGGTACGGCGCAAGCGAAACGCGCTCGACATTGCATTCCACACCGAGCAGCGCCGCGCTATCAACAGCAAATTGCGCCCATTCATCCGCATGAGCGGACAACCCATGATGCACATGAATCGCGTGCAGCATAAAAGGCCGGCGTTGCCTTAGGGCAGCCAGCAAATGCAATAACACCATGGAATCAAGACCGCCCGACAATCCCACGCACAGGGTGGAATGAGGCAAAAAGCGGGAGAGCTTTTGCTCTACCCGCTTTAGCAGCCTGTCAGACTTAAGCGATCGCAACGAGGGGAAGTCCGGTTTAAGACAGATTTCACGCATTTTAGAGGCGAATAACAAGTTATTTAACGAAAAAATACATGGAATATGGCCAAATCTGGCTTTCCCGCAGTAGATCAGTCTTAAGTCTGGCAGGCTGCTTTAAATCAGGAGATGGTTTCTTCCTTAAACTTGCCATAGCTCATCATTCGCTCGAAACGTGTATCGAGAAGCTCATCAATCGATTTAGATTGAAGGGTTTTTAAGGTATCACTCAGATTTTTTCTCATCGTAACCATCATCTGCTGATAATCACGATGCGCACCGCCCAAAGGCTCAGAAATCACCTTGTCGATGATGCCCAACGTTTTTAAGCGATTAGCAGTAATGCCCAGCGCTTCGGCCGCTTCAGGTGCTTTTTCTGCGGTTTTCCACAAAATAGACGCGCACCCTTCAGGAGTAATCACCGAGTAAGTCGCGTACTGCAACATCTGCACCACATCGCCAACTGCAATCGCCAAAGCCCCGCCTGAGCCGCCCTCGCCAATCACCGTGCAAATCACCGGTATCCGCAGCTTAGCCATCTCAAACAAATTACGGCCAATCGCCTCTGATTGCCCACGCTCTTCCGCCCCCACCCCAGGATAAGCGCCTGGCGTATCCACAAAGGTAATCAGCGGAATATTAAATTTTTCTGCCAGCTTCATCAGGCGCAAAGCCTTACGATAGCCTTCTGGGCGCGGCATACCAAAATTACGGTATTGCCGATCTTTGGTATCCCGGCCCTTTTGATGCCCGATCACCATCACCGACTGGCCGTTAAAACGGGCCAAGCCACCGATAATCGCCGCATCATCTGCATAGCTACGATCACCATGCAATTCTTCAAAATCGGTAAACAGCGCCTTAATATAATCCAAGGTGTAAGGGCGCTGCGGATGGCGGGCCACCTGTGAAATCTGCCATGTCCCTAATTTTGAATAAATCGATTTGGTTAACTCTTGGCTCTTTTTTTCGAGATGGCCAATCTCTACAGAAATATCAACGGCGGAATCGTCTTGAACGAAGCGCAATTCTTCGATCTTGTTCTCAAGCTCCGCGATGGGCTGCTCGAAATCGAGAAAGGTCGTTTTCATGCTGCTCTCCTGCTGCGCGCGACTAAAGCAACCTTAAAGCAGGCTGCCCGAAAAATTCGTGGATCATACAGCAAGCAGAGCGAGCACCCAAGATACTCACACTACCTAGCACCACTAAATTATCGTAAAAATTAAAAAATCAGCTTCGGAACACGATATCGGCCCGAATACCTGTCTTTTGCAAAGCCTTACGGCTCTTGATATTCAGCACCACAGGCGCTTGCGTATTGGCAGAAATATCCTTGCCCTCTTCAAACGGGCGAGAAAGCAAAAGCAACAAAACTGCGTCTTCTGCCTGCTCAAGCTCGATCAAAGCGCACTCTTCATCGCTAAGCGACACTTCATAAGATAAGCCCAAATGCTCTACCTGCACTAAACTAAAGCTTAAATCCGCATCATCAAGCGATTGCAACCAGCGCACACGCGGATTAGGCTGCTCTTCATGCAGCAATTTATAACGCGTGCAATCCTCAAAACCCGGCATCCCCCGCGGAAAAGTCAGCACGGTTTCCGGATCAATCTCAATCTCACCAAAACGCGTATTCAATGTTTGCATGATTTATGCCTAGGAAAAGTTAAAAAACAATAAAAACAAGATTCAAGCAAAAAAACCTAAGAATATATTTTGTAAGCTGGCGCAACTATAAGCCGCATCATACTTACACAGCCTTACCAAGCAACAAGCCACATATTATAGATTAAATTAATGCGTTATTTTTCTATTGCTCTTTGCAAGAAATAATATTGATAACTATCAAAATAGAATTGATCATACCAACCCAGCCTTCCTGCATTTTAAAGATGACCGCCCCACTTGCATTCCAATGGCATGTAAAAAATTTAACGTATTAAAACAGCGCTAACAATCAATGCCGCTATCGCCCTCCCAATCACCGTACATTGTTAACCCTATATAAATGGGTAAGCAAATGATTAATAAACATAATCATTCATATTCTTCATTAGACTTCGCAGCCACTTAAGCCATAAACAATCAAACGCTTGTCGCGAGAACAATATAAACCTTCATTTTTTCAGCAATTAAAGTATAAAATGAGCAATGTTCCAACAAATGAGCACGTCTTTTTCTGAGTGGAACATGGCCTTTATCCATAAAAAAGCCGTTTATTTGCAAGCCTGCCCACTCATCTTTTGAAAACTATCATCGCCGATTTAATCAATGGTGATCAAGGTTCTTTATGCTACGTATATTTATCGCAAGTTTATTAAGCGCTATCAGCCTGATGGCCCACGCTGATTTACTCGACACAATCAAGACGCGCGGCGTTTTAATTGTAGGCATTTTGCCTGACAACCCCCCTTTTGCAAGACGCAATGACAATCAAACCTTTTCTGGCTACGACATTGACTATGCATCACTGATCGCAAAAAAAATGGGCGTTACGCTTAAAGTGCAAGATTTAGATCCCGGCGAGCGAATCACAAGCTTAAAATCAGGCAAGGTTGATATCCTAGTTGCCGCGTTTACTAAAACACCTGAGCGAGAACGCGAAGTAAGCTGCAGCCTTGGTTATTTTGTTGCCGCGCAAAAAGCCTTAACACGCAAAGGCCGCTTTACCACATCTGAATCCCTTACAAATGCCCGCCTAGGTGCATCCAAAGGAACAACAGGCGAAAGCGTATCCCGCAAGCTTTACCCTAAGGCCAGCATGACGACCTTTGCCGATATCCCTGATGCTACACGCGCCCTCGAGCAAGGCAATATCGATGCGGTAATGAATGACGAGCCCACTTTGGCCGCAGCATTAAATAAAATGCCAAACAAATCACAATACGAAGTCTCAAATTACACCAACACCACCGAAATCCTGGCTGTCGCGACAAAATTAGGTGAAAAGCGGCTAATGAACCTCATTAACGAATCATTAGTCGAATCAGAACAAAACGGTGAAGCCGTACAAATCTTCAACCGCTGGTTTGGGCCGCACACAAACACCCCATTCCCACGCACCTTCCGCATTCAAAACTAAAGCAACGCTGATTAAATCGCCATCCCCGAATATTTTTTATCGGGGATGCGGTTAGCTATAAATAATGCATGAAGAGCCTGCCCCAATTGCTCGCTTTATATGAAAAGTACACTTAGCCATCTATGCCAGTCCATGGCCCCTGCAACTCACAGTAAGAATTTAGCCATAAGCTCGATAATCTCTGCATGGACACTCGCGCGCTTTGTGCCTTCTGGGGCATCACAAACCGCATCATCATGCTCTTCCTCCAAGAGACGTTTAGCTGCGGGTTTGCACTGAGCCAAAAAGGTGAAATGACTCGCCGGCGCAACAACCGCATAACGAGCACTGGACAAGCGCCCTAGCAGGTTTGAGCCATTAGGGCATCGACCGTTTTCCAACGATCTTTGTCCCCTAAGTTAATCAACAGAATCGGTCGCTTCATCGCTGCGGCGCTTTCATTACTTATGGCATAAGTCCAGCCGGGATCGATGGCAACAATCTTGCTGATGCGCTTATCGTAAACATCCGCAAGCTGAGCAAGATCCACGCCTCCCTTAGCCAAGAACGCACAATCCTGTGCCTGTTTGCCCATACGGGTGCAGTAGTCACGATACTTACTGTGATCGAAGCGAGTCCCCGCCAAACCCAGTGCCGTAGCCCCGCCCAATGAAAAACCGGCGACGCTAATATGCGCGGGGTCGATCAAGGCCGAAAAAGTCGAATCCACCAGCAAATAATCCAATGCGGCACTAGATCGGCAGCACGCTCATCCAGCAGCAATGACTGACGCGGGGATGAATCCCCCGACATACTGCCGGGGTGATTGACGGCCAGCACCAACACACCACGTTGCGCCAAAGCGCTAGCAAGCCAAGCCAATAAGCGCCGCCCTCCCTTAATCTGGATCACGCTGCAAGTCACGGCAATCAGACCTCTAGATATCCGGCTCGATGCTGTGCATCTACTCCCGCCAACGCTTGCAGGATGCTGCGTGCTCTTTGCTCCTCCAGCCATTGATCTTGTCGTGTCGGGTGCATTTTCACTCCACGGAATACTGCTATTGCATCGCCTACGTTTAGGCCTAGATGGGCTGCCGCTTGTGCCACTTCAAAACGAAGAATTGCCCAGCCGAATATGGAAAGCAGTGGCTTACGCACTTCTGCTCATGGCCGCAAGCGATCTTCTTATCGCCTTAGCTGCACACTATAAGGCACTCTGGATCAAACCATGGGTTATTAGCTCACTGTTTGGATTCGCTTTACTGAGCATAGGATTGCTAGGGATCGTGCCCAGAGTTGGGCACATTGAGCAGAGTACGGCGGGGCCAGCGATTGAAACAGCGGGTGCCGCAATAGAGTGCAGCGCCAGAGACGCCGGGTACATGGAAAAATTAGAACGACTCTTGGCACAGCACCCACTCTATCTTGAGCCAGGGCTTACTTTAGATCGCCTATCACGGCGACTAGGCATCCCATCCAAGCTCCTTTCTGCAGCCATTAACCACAGCAGTAATGAGAACGTGTCGCGCTATATCAACCGACACCGTATTCGTCATGCCTGCGAACGACTACAAGCAGGCGATAGCGTTGCGACCGCAATGCTTGCCAGTGGCTTCAACGCAAAATCTAACTTTAACCGCGAATTTAGGCGCATCACAGGCCAAGCGCCCAGCGAATGGCTTGCGCATGCCATGGATGAAACAGAGGGTTTAACTTTCGAAATGAAACCAACTTAAATCGGGCAGGCAAAAGGACAGAAAACTGGGGTCAGACCCTAACACCGTTCACTTAAGGCATTGGTTTTGCTTCCCCCTTAGAAAAAGGGGGATTGAGGGGGATTTGCATTGGGTTTTTTGCTTCTTTTAAGCCCAACATCAACTGCAAATCCCCCCAGCCCCCCTTTACAAAGGGGGAGCTCAAACAAAACCGCTTAAGTGAACGGCATTAGGGGTCAGACCCCAGTTTTTCCGTTCGGCTTTCCGTTTTTCCGGGCAAAAAGTGGCCATCAAAACGTTAGATACGCATGTAGCCTCTATATCGCCGCCGTCTTAGTTGTGCTTGTCATGGCGTGATCCTTTTTGAGGATCTTGCAAAAATGATTACATTAATATAGCAATTAAAATAATAATCGGAATGGGCACGCCAAGTATAAGAAGAAGGATTGAACGCATGGTTTTCTCCAGAAGGCTTACAGAAGTGGGCGCAAGATAGCGCGATCATGGTCACGAGCTCGCCCACCAAAGGTGGCCGAAAAGCTAGCGATAAATGCACCCAAGAGGAGTGCGACGAACATCCACAGGGCGGAATGCGCGGCGGCCTTGCGCGCCGTTTCGGCCATTGCCTTGCTCTTAGCTGTCGCCTCTGCAGATGCTTTGGCGGCACGCACATAGATTTCATCTACTCGACGCTCTGCATCGACTTGGCCAAGGCCAGAGCGCTTTGCAATCAATTGGCCCAGATAGGCGCGATCCTCAGAGCTGATCCCCCCTGACATCACGCCGCTCATCAGTAGAGCTCCAACCTCGGCGCGCAATGAATCAGGCACAGGCGCTGCGGCGTTTGAACGTAACATCACGCCCGCAAAGTATTCGCTTGAATAGAGTGATTGCCCCAGATCGGATCGGCCCATGCTTTGCGAATGGGTGGCGAGCGAGGGTGCGCTTACTCCGGCCTCAATAGCGCTACTCAAGACCGCACGTGCGCCGCCAGCGAGAACCGCGACGGTCACCAATGTTGCAAGTGCCCAAGCCAAGAGGCCATGTGCGGTATCACGAAAATGAACCTCATCGCGGTGTACACCGGCCCATTTCACACGCAAGCGACCTGCTATATACCCCCCGATGCCAGACGCCGCCAGTTGCATAAACATAAGCCAAGCGATCGTCGGCAAACCCATTGGGCTCGCACTATAGGAGTAAGGCGAGATGGATGACAAACCAAGACCAACACCTAAAATCAAGAGGATAAACGACAGCGCTGCGGCTACGGCGGCCCCTGCAAATACAGCCCCCCAAGCAACGCCAGAGGCCTGGCTATCGACCACAGTTGAATCGGCAAGGAGGCTATTTGGTGCGAGTGGCTGGGCGTCCATGATGCATCCTTTTTTTGACTATTTTATATACTAGGAAATCGTTCTAAATGGATCGATATCTAACAGCGAGGCAGCCGCACTACTTGCTCGGCCTCGGCCACGTCACTTGCCGATCCATCCTCGTTTCTAACTGTTTTTTGATTTAGATTACGGCCCCAAACAAGACCGCCCACATGACGTGGGCGATTTGCTTTAGTTACGATTCAGATATGAACCGGGCTCTGTTCCATAGTAAGCATGGATGCTCTGCTCCCATGTGGCATCAGCCATGTTCGGCCAATTGTCCTTGTCGAAACCTGGGGCTTTATCGAGTCGATCTTTATTCACGTTCAGAACAAAACGCTTGTTTACTGGATCGAGTTCCAGCGCACTCCATGGCACAGCAAAGAACTTCGTGCCCATGCCAAGAAGTCCGCCAAAAGACAGAACTGCATAGGCAATGCGACCGGAAGCCACATCAAGCATAATCTCTTTGATCTGCCCTAGATCCTCGTCTTGCTGATTGTATACATTGTTATCCACAAGAGTGTTAGCCCCCATAAGCGCAGGTCCGGGACCAGCGTTAGTGCCACTTTTGTCCTTGTACATGCCATAGACATCACGGTCTGTGTAATTCATGTTTATCTCCAGTCAAGAGTTCAATTCCTAATGTGACATCGGTATCGCGCAGTGCGATGGTGCCAATATCAAGTTAAGCCAACAGTAAACTGGGGTCTGTGCGGTGCCGCACTTAGAGTACGACTTGATGAAGGGGGCGCGTGCATATTGAAATGCAATCGGAACAAAAACCACGGCAAGTGCTATGGGCGAAATTGCCGCGTGTGATCACATCGCTCGTTCAGGTTTACGAAAGTGAAGATGCGTTTGTGAATACATTGAGGGCGTCGTGCAAGAGCCTGTAAATTATTCCGCGAAAATGCTATTGGAATTATTAACTAATCCGGCTATACGTAAAACCCAGAAAAAAAGGCGCTGAGATCACTCAACGCCCTATTTCAAGCCATTTTTTCCAGATACATTACCAGATACGAATTCGCTCTTTACTTGGCTTATACATCGTGTCGCCTTCTTTTACGTTAAAGGCTTTATAAAAAGCGTCGCTATTCACTGCTGCGCCATTGGCGCGGAATTGGCCGGGGCTGTGGGGGTCGGTGAGTAGTAATTGTAGGGTCATGGGTTCGCGCATTTTGCTGGCCCATACTTGGCTCCAGCCTAAAAAGAAACGCTGCTCGCCGCTATAGCCGTCAATTTTGGCGGAAGGCTTGCCTGCTAATGACAGTTGATATGCCTTATAGGCCACTGCCAATCCGGATAGATCGGCGATATTCTCACCTAAGGTTAATTTGCCGTTCACATGCTTACCAGGAATCGCCTCATAGGCGTCGTATTGGGCGACCAGTTTGCTGGTTAATGCTTTAAATGCTTTGCTGTCTTGCTTGCCCCACCAGTTTTTTAAATTACCATCGCCGTCGTACTGGCTACCTTGGTCATCAAAACCGTGTGAGATTTCGTGGCCGATTACGCCGCCAATTGCGCCGTAATTCACGGCATCATCTGCGGTTGGATCAAAGAATGGCGCTTGTAAAATAGCGGCAGGAAAAACAATTTCATTCATGCTGGGGTTGTAATAGGCATTAACGGTTTGAGGCGTCATGCCCCATTCTTTGCGATCAATCGGTTTACCTAATTTGGCTATTTCACGCGCACTGGTAAAACGTTGCGCGCGTTGTAAATTACCCAGCAAATCATCGGCTTTAATGTCTAGTGTTGAATAATCAATCCATTGCTCTGGATAGCCAATTTTCACGGTAAATTTAGATAATTTTTCCTGCGCTTTAAGCTTTGTTGCTGCACTCATCCAAGTTAAATCTTTAATCCCTGTGCGATAAGATGCCATTAGGTTTTTAACCATCACATCCATTTTGGCTTTAGCTTCTGGCGTAAAATGCTTGGCAATATAAAGCTCGCCCACTGCCTCGCCTAAGCTGCTATTGGTTGCAGCAATGGCTTTTTTCCAGCGGGGCTTTTGCTCTGGCACGCCAGACAAAGCCTTACCATGAAAATCAAATGCTAAATCCACATACGCTTTAGGTAGAGCATTGGCATATTGATCTAAAGTTTTAAATTTCAGCCATACTTTTAATGTTGCTAATGGTGTTTTGGCAATAATCTGGCTCATCGCTTTAATATAACTAGGCTGAGAAACCACAACTGATTCTGCCTTGCCTTGCACGCCCATCGCTTGCCAATATTCATCCCAAGCGAAATCAGGGGCAAGTGTTTTTAATTCGGCCAGTGTTTTTTTATTATAGGTTTTTTGCGGATCACGGTTTTCAACCTTGGTCCATTGCACTTGGGCTAGCTCAGTTTCAAAAGCCAGCAAAGCCGCAACATCAACTTGCGATTCACCCGATAATTTTAATAATCGCTCAAAATAAATCGCCAATGCTTCGCGTGCGGCCATAAATTTTGCATCTGATTTTAAATAGTAATCACGATCTGGCAGGCTCAACCCAGTTTGATACACATTGATAATATAAGCCGTTGAATTTTTTTCGTCTTGCCCTACATAAACACCAAAGGGTGCGTTCAAGCCCAACAGGCTAAGCTGGGCAAATTGCGCTGCGAGTTCTTTTTGATCTTTTAAATCTGCAATTGCCGCTAAAGTTGCTTGCAAAGGGGCTAAGCCGCGTTGCTCAACCAGTGCTTCATTCATATAGCTTTGATATAGATCGCCCACTTTTTTTACAGCAGAGCCCGGCGCACCATTTTGGCTAGCCGCCATTTCTACAATACTGCGAACTTGCGCTTCGGCCCGATCGCGCAAAATTAAAAATGCACCATGCGACGGCTTATCGCTGGGTATTTCGGTATTTTTTAGCCATGTGCCATTTACGGAATGATACAAATCATCTTGCACCCGAATACTTTGATCAAAACGCTCTGCATCCAGACCAGAACGAGAAGTGGCCTGCGCGCCAAAAGCCAGAGTTGCCGCAATAATCGATAAAGCGAATTGTTGTTTCATTCAAAAGCCCCGTAAATAAGTGTATCGCTCAATTTAAAATGACGATGCACGATAATGAGTTCAAGCAATCTGTGGCATATAATGCCTTAAGGCTGTCCGGGCGTGAAAGAAAAACCAAGTAAAACAATAAAAATGCATCAGAGACGCCTTATAAACAGTAGATATGCTAAAGTTTTTACGAATTACGTCGATACTTGGCATAATGACTGTAATAGCAAGTCACACTGGCCCGTGACGAAGGATGAAACACCATGAAAATCGACCAAAGCAAACCACTAAATACGGTACCAAGCCGTAGCAGTGAGCGCGCCCCAAACACCAGCTCCGCAAGTGCCGAGCGAACCAATACGGATAGCGTTACCATCAACCCGCTTGCCGCCAAGCTCAGCCAAATCGAACAAAGCTCAAAACCAAGTTTTGATGTCGAACGGGTTGAATCCCTCAAAAAAGCCATTAGCGAAGGCCGCTTTACTGTGCGCACCGATGCCATTGCTGGCAAGATTATTCAAAGCGCACAAGAACTCCTAGGTAAGTAAATGATCCTCACCGCGCCTTTAGATAACCTGCTTCATCAGGCAATAAGCAGCATGCAAACCCTGCTTGGCCTACTAAAAGAAGAGCAAAGTTATTTAATCTCCAATCAGCTGGATTCCCTGCTTGTACTTACCATCGATAAGCAAACAGCTGCTTTTGAAGCAGAGCAGGCGGGTTTAGCACTCAGCCAGTTTTTTGCAGAGCAAGACATCAACCCACAAAGTGATATTGATGCTTGGTTTACTGAGCAGCACCCCAAGGCCTTAGTGCAGTGGCACTTATTGCTGGAACACACCCGGCAGGCCGCGGCTTTTAATACAAGCAATGGCAAGCTGATCGAAACGCGTCAGCAGCTCATCAATACTTTTATGCAGCAAGTGCTTGATGCCAGTCAGAATAGCCCGCTCTACGCCCCCGATGGCAAGCTAACATCGCTGCCGCAAGGCCAAAGACGCGATCTGGCCTAGGGATTTTGCGCCAGTAAGCTACGCCCCCCTTCGAAGCGTTGCGCAAAGTAAGGGCTGGACATCGATTCCACCCTGATCTTTCCCTTTGACGAAGGCGCGTGAATAAAGCGCCCGTCACCCAAGTAAATCCCCATATGCGAAAACGAGCGGCCCAAGGTATTAAAAAACACCAGATCCCCTGCCTGTAGCTGCTCGGTCGCCACAGGGCGAGCTAGGCTGGCGATTTGCGCCGCATTATGCGGCAACACCGCACCTACTGCATTTTTGTAGACAAAACTCACCATACCGCTGCAATCCAAGCCTGCCTCAGGATTATTACCGCCAAATTGATAGCTCACATCCAAGAGGCCCAGCGCATACATGACGATCTCGCGGCCTGCGCCAGCGGCTTGAATATTGCTCAAGGATTTAGAAGTCGAATACGGCACTTTAGTGCGTGGTGGCGTGGAGCTGCACGCGCTTAAAACTAGAATACTCAGCAATAAAATCTTCTTCAATCTAAATCCTTTAACAAGCGTTAGCCATCTACTGGATTTGCTGGTGTAGCTAGAATTAATTGATAAAACGCTAAATCCAACCAACGGCCAAATTTAAATCCTGATTGCATAATCGTACCTGCGTGACTAAAACCCAATTGCTGATGCAGGGCAATACTTGCGGTATTGTCTGCATCAATTCCACCAATTAAGGTGTGATAGCCCTGCTCTTGGGCTTTTTCAATAAGGAGTAATAATAGTTTTTTACCCAAGCCCTGCCCGCGATGATCAGGGTGAATATAAATCGAATGCTCAATAGAATATTTATAGGCAGGCCGTACACGAAACGCGCCATAAGATGCAAAGCCTAATAAAACACCCGCCTCATTTTCAACGCCTAACACCGGCAAATGATTTGCTTCTTTATCTGCGAACCAATCTACCATACTGGCTAAAGGCCGCAAGCTATAATCATAAAGCGCCGTAGAGTTAACAATGGCCTCATTAAATATAAAGAGTATCTGCTCTGCGTGCAGTGCATAAGTACAAGAAACAATCCGCATTATTTACCCTTCGCTCTAATTATTGAATCAAAAAAAACACCTCGAAATCGCTCCCTCGGTGTTTTTATACATACAGCCTTAAAAAACGGCTTTTAGATCAGGAATGTGAGCGCTTGTAATCCACATCGCAATCAGTCAATACAATCACACGAGGATGTGTTTGCAAGAACGATGCAGGCACTTGAGTGGTAATCGGGCCATTTAAAGTGCGATCCAGAATCTCAGCTTTTTCTGCGCCTTTCACCACCAATAAAATAGACTTGGCATGCAAGATTGAACCCATGCCCATCGTTAATGCATGGGTGGGCACATCATCAATGCTATTAAAGAAGCGTTTATTGGCTTCACGGGTTTCTGGTTTTAAAGTCACTTTATGTGTAAAGCGGGATAAAGATTCATCCGGCTCATTAAAGCCAATATGCCCGTTATGGCCAATACCCAGAATCTGCATATCGACCAAACCTTTTTGATAAATCAGCTCATCATAACGACGACCTTCTTCATCCAAATCATCGGCATTACCATTAGGCACGTAAGTATTTTCCGGCTTAATGTCGATATGATTAAACAAATGGCTTTGCATAAAGCTACGATATGATTCCGGATGAGTAACAGGCAAACCTGCGTATTCATCCAGATTAAACGTAGTTACTTCTTTAAAACTCACCAAGCCCTGCTTAAAGCTCTTTACGATTTCCTGGTAAATGCCAACAGGGGTACTACCGGTAGCCATACCCAAAATAGCATTAGGCTTAGAACGCACAACAGAGAGTAGTAAGTCCGCACCAACACGGTTTAGCTCATTTTGGTCTTTGAATTTATGCAAAATCATGATTTTAGGTATTCCGAAATAAGTAAAACAACGTAGATACTATACGCGACTCAACAAACTTTGTTGATGCAAAGCACAACAGAAGTAAAAAAAATCAAGAAAACAACCAAGGCTGCTCAATACGGCGCTGAGCCTCAAAAGACTTAATCTCTTCGGCGTGATTCAAAGTCAAACCAATTTCATCCAGACCATTTAATAAGCAATGCTTGCGATGCCCTGTTATATCAAAACCAAAAGTCTGGCCTGATGGCGTAACAACCGTTTGTGCTACTAGATTAACAGTCAAGCGGTAGCCCTCTGCGGCTTCACTTTCTGCAAATAGCTGCTCAACTACGGCACTATCTAAAACAATGGGGAGCAGCCCGTTTTTGTAGCAGTTATTAAAGAAAATATCGGCAAAGCTTGGTGCAATCACAACGCGAAAGCCAAAATCATCAATCGCCCACGGTGCATGCTCGCGGCTAGAGCCACAACCAAAGTTGTCCCTTGCCAGCAACACTTCTGCACCTTGATAGCGCGGAAAATTCAGCACGAACTCAGGATTAGGCTGGCGCAGACTGTTATCCATGCCCGGCTCGCCGTGATCCAGATAACGCCATTCATCAAACAGATTCGGGCCAAAACCAGAGCGCTTGATCGATTTTAAAAACTGCTTAGGAATAATCGCATCGGTATCCACATTGGCGCGATCCAGCGGGCAAACCAAACCATTTAACTGCGTAAATGCTTTCATTTATTAGCCGCCTTTTCGATGGCTTCGCCACCTTTTTTAATATCTTTGCCCATGCCCGATACGGTGTTACACGCTGTCAGCCCAAGTATCAGAAACATCAATATCAGTGTTGTAATCCGCTTCATTATTTTTCCTTTAAGCCAGCTGGCGCACATCAACAAAATGACCTGCAATGGCCGCTGCTGCCGCCATTTCTGGGCTGAGCAAATGGGTGCGCCCGCCTTGGCCTTGGCGGCCTTCAAAATTACGATTGCTGGTAGAAGCACAGCGCTCGCCCGGCTCTAAACGATCCGCATTCATTGCCAAGCACATCGAGCAACCCGGCTCACGCCACTCGAAACCCGCCGCAACAAATATTTTATCCAAGCCTTCAGCTTCGGCCTGCGCTTTAACAAGGCCAGAGCCTGGCACCACCAGCACCAGCTTCACATTGGCCGCCTTGGTTTTACCCTTGGCAATGCCTGCTGCTGCGCGCAAATCTTCGATGCGGGAGTTGGTACAGGAGCCGATAAACACTTTATCGATCTGAATATCGGTCAGCGGTGTATTGGCGGTCAGGCCCATGTATTGCAAAGCGCGCTCGTAACTACCGCGCTTTACTAAATCTGTCTCGGCAGCAGGATCTGGCACAGCGCCGGAAATCCCCAAGACTTGCTCTGGCGAGGTTCCCCAAGTGAGCTGAGGCTCAATCTCAGCCGCGTCCAGCGTGACCAGCGCATCGAATACCGCGCCTTCATCAGACACCAGTGTTTTCCAATGCGCCACAGCGGCATCCCACTGGCTGGCATTCGGAGAATAAGGGCGACCTTTCAGGTATTCGATGGTTTTATGATCCACCGCGATCATGCCCGCACGTGCGCCCGCTTCAATCGCCATATTACAAAGCGTCATCCGCCCTTCGATAGAAAGCGAGCGGATCGCCTCACCACCAAACTCGATGGCATAGCCCGTGCCGCCTGCTGTGCCTACCTTGCCAATAATCGCCAGCGCCACATCTTTTGCCGTTACACCACGGCCCAAAACGCCATCCACACGGATCAACATGGCTTTAGATTTTTTGGCAACCAGCGTTTGGGTGGCCATCACATGCTCGACTTCAGAAGTGCCAATGCCATGCGCAAGGGCGGCAAAAGCGCCGTGTGTAGAGGTGTGACTATCGCCACAAACCACGGTCATGCCAGGTAAGGTCGCGCCATTTTCCGGGCCCACCACGTGCACAATACCTTGCTTCTGATCTTTAAACGGGTAATAAGCCAGTGCGCCGAATTCTTTGATATTGGCGTCCAGCGTTTCTACTTGCAGACGAGAAATCGGATCTTGAATACCCAAATCCCAGTGATCAGTCGGGGTATTATGATCGGCAGTCGAAACAATCGAAGACTTGCGCCATAGCGTTCTGCCCGCTAACTTCAAGCCTTCAAAGGCTTGCGGGCTGGTGACTTCATGCACCAAGTGACGATCAATATAAATAAGGCAGGTGCCATCGTCTTCGGTGCGAACAACGTGGGAATGCCAAAGTTTGTCATAAAGTGTCTGAGCCATGGCGATAGTCTAGAAAAGTCAGGACCCTCGAAACTAGCATAGAAGCCCTTTTGCCACAACCGCGTAAGCAAGACTTATGCCGATGTAGTTTAAATAAAATAGTTACATCCAAACCTGAGGAAGCCAAATGCACCGATCACTTCTCGCCCTGATGCTGCTCGCCAGCGGCTGGGCCCATGCCGCCTCTTGCCTGAGCGTGGTAGAAAACATCAACCGCCAGCTGCGCCCTGGCACAAATACCAGTGAGCTAACGGAAATCCTCAGCAGCCTGAATCAACAAAACCGCCTACCCGCTAAGTTTGTGACCAAACGCGAAGCACAAGCGGCAGGCTGGCGACCCGGCAGCAGCCTCTGGCAAAGCCTGCCGGGCAAATCAATTGGCGGTGATCGCTTTGGCAATCGCGAAAACCGCCTGCCACGGGGTCAGTATCAGGAAGCAGATTTAGATTACCAAGGCGGCAAACGTGGCGCGAAACGTATTGTTTTTAGCAAGAATGGCCCGCGTTTTATTACCGTAGATCACTATCAAACCTTTACCGAGGTGCCCTCATGTCAATAACTCAGAAAGTTGTACTTAAGCACATCCGTAAGCTCAGCGATGCCTACCAGCAATTAACAGCCCAGCTGGATTTTTCTAACGATCCGATTAACAACCTAGATGCGCTTTATGACGAACTAAGCGCAAGCTTGGAAGGTCCCATCCAAATTACCTGGGAAAACAGCGCAGAGGCTAAAGGCGCATTAGGAAAAGAAGATTACGCAGCACTACTGGCCGTCTTTGAAGACGCAGCGGCAGAGAGGGATGATTTAACGGTGATTATCAAGCCTTAAGCGATTCACGAGCGGGCAAACTACCTTAAACCTTAGCCGTCCGCTCGCTGCACACCTCAGTAATACCACTACAAAACCCAAAGCTTGAAACTTCAGCACCACAGAAAACACGGGCACTTAACAGAGAAAACCTATTTCTTGATGCTTTCTCTGCAGCACTCTGTGCTCTTCTATTTCTCTGTAATTTAAGGTTTGGCTTTTATGCGAAGGGAAAATCCCCCGCTACCCGTTAATCAAAAGAGAAGGTGTAATAGGCATCACCCGTGGTTTCGTCTGTACCGATTCGTGAAACCAAGGACCATCCTTTAGTGAGCTGCCAGGTGAATTTCACCGCATCGCGTAAGCCATTTATGCTTTTCTCTAGTGAAACGCGTACATTTTTGCTCAGCTGCTTGCCTACAGACACCACCTGGGTTGATGTGCCGTCTTTTTCTTTCTGGCTGCTAAAACCCACATCATCAAGGCCAACTTTGCCAAGGATTCCCTCGCTAAAGCTGGCGTTATCGCCTGACGTCAGTAGCGCATTAGCCACTTGCAGCATCAGCGCGCTATCAGATTTATCCATGCTATCCGAGCCATGCCCGAACAAGAGCCAGCTGAGTTTTTCACTATCAGGCCGGTTCGGTTCGGAATAAAGCCTTACCTGCGGCTTTAATGCCGTACCCGACACCTGCACCCCCGCCTCAACTTCCTGCCCGCGCCGCATCGCCAGCACATCTAAGCCCGGATTATCAATCGGCCCTTGAAAAGCCAGCACACCGCGCTCGATATCCAGCTTCTGGCCATAAGCACTATAGGTGCTGCGCGCATTGCCTTCGTTTTCTGCCACTTGCACCACACCATGTGCTGTAGGCGCTTGATTGGCTTGTGTACGCAAGCGCAGCAAACCCGCCAAACGCGCATCCAGACCATAGCCACGGAAGCGAAAGTTTTTCCCTAAATCGATATCCATTTGCAAGGACAACTTAGGCCCTGCATCAACCGGTGCTTTGCTCCGCCCTTTAATCACAACATCATCGGAGAGCTTGGGCACATCATTCGATTGAAAGCGAATATCGCCCTCATCCGCCTTAAGCTGGCCGCTGACGCTCATGGCTTTATCTCTGAGCGTGATATTGCCCTGCCCCGACATCACCACCAGCATATCGGCCTTACTGATTAAGGTGAGCTTATTTGCCGTGACTTGAGCGCTGGCACTCGGGCTAGGGCCAGCCAAATCAAATGTCCCCTTCGCATCCAAAGTACCTTGCCCGCCTTTAAACTGGAACTGCTGCAAATTAATCAGCCGCTTATCCAAGCTCACTCTGACTTTGCCTTCTTGCAAAGACAAACCCGTGGCCGCATCGCGCACCGACAAATCATCGCCATATACAAAACCAGTCCATTCATTGTTTTTAAGTAAGCCGGTGTGGCGCACTTCAAAACGGCCACTGCCTGCCAGCGTTAAATCTGGCCCAAGCAAGGGGCCCAACATCGCCAATTTAGGCAAATCACCTTTAATAAAGACATCTACCGGTGCGCGCTCTGCCAAACGCCAGTTCACGGCGTCTAGCAAAGCACTGCCATTGGCCTGCATCTGCCCGAAGCGCCCCGAGCTTAAATTGCCAGTAAAATTCAATATCGATTGCTTGGCATTCATTTGTAACTTTAAATCTTGCAGATCAAACTTTTGCGGCGCGGTGTTGTGCGTTACATATTTTAAATCACCCGATTGCCGGTGAATCTCCAGCTGCCCGTCTAAGCTACCCGCTGACTTCAAAGCCCAGCGTCCGCCCAGCATTAAATTACCGATCACTTCTTTTTGCCCCAGTAGCGTCAACCACTGGCCTACGGAAACTTGCTCTAGCTCGCCTGCCGTATCTAAACGGCCGTCTTGCCAGATCAACCTTTCGATATGCACCCGCGTGTCGCCCATCAGGAGACGCGCATCACCCATGCGGATCAAATTAGCCCCAGCTTCTAACGCCAGAGGTGCGGCTAAGTTGAGGGCAATCGGCTGATTCACTTGCAGGCTCTGCACTCTACCGCGCCAAACCCACAGCTCATTTAAGCCGCCTTCAAAGCGCGAGCTTACATCGATCAAACGCTCATCCTGCTGACCCTTTAGCAACAAGCTGGCACTATGCTTGGCCCGGCTACCATCCACTTTCAGGTTCAGGCTTTGTATTTGCACCCCTGCCGCCTTCGCATCGCTCACATCTGCACGGACATGCATCGGGCCTGTTAGATCGGATTGTAATTCAGCCTCTACAGCAGCCTGATTCACCGACACGCCAAATGGCGTTTGCAAGCCTGCCACAGCCAGCTGTGTGGCAATTTGCGGGCTCAGCATGGCACCTTTTAATTGTGCATCACCGCTAATTTTTCCGGCAAAGCCGGGGCCAAACTGCTGCAGCTGTGGCAACTTAATTTTAAGTTTAAGCTGATCATTGACAAGGCCCAGAGCGCCTTGGGCATCGATCCGATTCCCCCCCAGCGCCAACCACAGATCCGCATTAGAAACGCGCGTCTCTTCTATATTAAGCTGCCCCTTGCCGCTTAATACTTCGCCATTAAAGCGGCTATCACCTAGGCTGTAATCCACACTGGCTTTAATCGCAGGCTGCAAAGCTCCCGCTAGTTTAAATTGCCCGGTTATTGATCCCTTAGGGCTAGCCACAAACTCTGCCGGATTAATCCCGGCAAATTCACCGATCAGCTTGAAATCATTTTTTGCCACGCCCTTTGCATCCAGCAAGCCCAATTCGCCCCGCAAAGACACACTGCTATTTGCTCTGGATAAGCGAGCCTGGCGCAATGCGATACGGCGCTCATGCTTAGGATTTAACCAGCCCATATCCAGATCAAGCGCCACATTACGCTGTTTATCGGCCAGCTTGGCCAACACATCAGGAGCCAGCCACGGGCCTTTTAAGTGGATAGTGCCCCCCAAAGAGGCTGGCGGCTGGCGAGAGAAGAGCTTGGCAGGGTCGATTTTAGCCAAATCAAGCTGCAATTTAAGCTGGCCCTTATCCAGATGGCCCGCCCCTTTAATTTGCCCTTGCCCCAGCAAATCAAGCGACATCGCTTTAAGCGTGACTGTTTCTTTTAGATACCCTAATTTGCTGCTGATCTGGGTGAAGGGCAGCCCGCCCTGATCCACCATTAAGGGCATGGCGTTACGGATTTCTAAAGAGCCACTGGCGGCATTCTCACCCAACGGCACAACGGATAAAGATACATCAAGCAATGCTTTAGGCAGGCCTGGCATAAGCAACGCAGGATTAAGCTGCTGAAGCTTAATCTGGCCTTCACTCAGCAATTGATAGGTATAGGGCGCAAACACATCAAGCCGTGCATTAATCATGGCCTTAAGCTGATTACTTTTCACATCGCCTGTCAGGCGCAATTTACGCAGCTCGCCACTCAATTTGATTTGCGATTGCAAGGGCTGGTTTTCCGCCTTACCGCTTAGCTCTAGCTGGCCGGAAGTCACAAAGGGCAAAGTGCCCACTAACGCTAGGTTGCCTTTCAGAGTGGCATCAATTTGCGGCAGCTTCAGCTTTAGCTGATCCAAAGCAAGCTGATGGAAACGGCCATTACTCGCCAGCTTAAAGCGCAGCGATTCAATATCGGGTGAGCCTTTAATGCTTAGGCGATCAATCTGTGCCTGATCGATATGCAGACCAATGGGCAGCGTCATACTATCTGGCGGCGGCGATGGCGGCTTGTCTGGCGGGCTAGGTTTGATATCAACCTCTAAATGGCCGATCACCAGCTCATCAAGCGATAAATCACGCGCCAGCAGGCTGTATGGGCTCCACGCCAGACTCACTTTATCAATCGCAATTTTGACATCGGCGGTATCAACCACCAAGCCACGTAGTGCAAAATCTGACCATAAAGAGCCATCAATAGCGCGTAGCTTAGCCATACCACTCTGATTAACTTGCTTCACCAGCCAATCCCGACCCGTTTGTGAGTCAAAAAAAGCCAAAGAGAGGGTCAATAAAAACACCGGCACAAGCAGCAAGAGTAGCAATACACCAATCAAGCGGCGAAACAGAGAATACTTAGGACGCAAAGGAGGTGCAGCAGCAGGTATCTCGGGATTAGGCGCTGGGTTAGTTTGCATTTTAGAAGGTCACCCCCATCGAAAAATGCACCCGGAATTGTTTCTCTTCCACACCTCTTGCCACATCCAGACCAATCACGCCCACGGGGCTCACCCAACGCGCACCCAGCCCAACCCCAGTCGAGCCGCGCCAGTCTTTCCACTGATCTCCCACACCACCATGATCAACAAATACCGCACCCAACCAGTCTTTATAAACAGGTGTCTGAAATTCTAAAGAGCTCACTGCCATCACCCGGCCAGGTACGGTAGAGCCGCCTGCCGATAAGCCCAAGCTTTGATAATCATAACCACGCACCGAGGAAGAGCCCCCAGTACGGAACAACCAATCAGACGGCACATTAAAAGATTCTTTAGTAAAGGTATCCCCCAACTCTAAACGCCCCACCACCACACTTTTTTCCCCCACAGGCCAGAACTGCACGCCACGACCATAAATGCGCACAAAGCTTTCATCCGACAACAGGCCTTTAAGTGCCCCACCGCCCTCTAAAGTAATCACATTGCCCGAACGTGGGTTTCTGATACGGTCTACATCGCGGCGCACCCATTGATACTTGGCAGTTAAGGATTGCGGATCAGACACCGTGCCATCGTTTAACTCGCGGCGCTCCATTTGGTATTCAATTGCGATTAAGCGATCAATATTTTCATCGGTAATGCTTCTGGAAACCCCGGTTTTCCACGTGCTGGTAGCTAAGCCCTGAATATCTTCACGCACAAAGCTGCCATAAACCCGATGCACATAGCCTGAGGCAAAGCGGGGGAAAGTCACCCCGGCATTAAATGACTGCTCTTTTTGCTGCAAACGAAAACCAGTATCGAGCACCCACGCCCGATCCAGCAGATTTAAATAACGGTAATCAAATGAACCACGCACACCGGTATTAGTGCTAAACCCCAAACCAGTACTGATTTTGCTTAAAGGCGCTTCCTGCACGGTAACTTTTACCGGCGCAATATAAGGCGGATCAGCCGGCAGATCGACATCAACTAAAACAAGGGAAAAATGCGGCAGATTCTGCAGATAGGTTTGCAGCTCTAATAAATCATTACGGCGGTATTCAGCGCCTTCATGAAACTGAACATTATTGCGAACCAGCTTTTCAGGGTAACGCGATAAGCCGGTAATACTTAATGGCCCGTAGTAATAAGCAGGCCCGCTATCTATATCTATCGTTAAATCTACCGTGTGGTTTTCCGGGTCAACGCTCGCTTCGGCACGCAGCATCCTAGCGGCAGGATAGCGGCGATTCAAGAGTGTGCTGATCGCACGGCGCTTGCCATCATCCCAAGCTCTTTGGCGAAACACACTGCCTTCAGGCAAAGGCCATGTTTGCTCCTGCCTATCGATCAGGCGCTTCATCCGCGCCTCATCTGGAATAACACCACCAGTGTAATTGACGTCTACATTGCGAACCCGCGTGGGCTGCCCCGCATCCACATACAGAGAAACTAGAGCGGGTGTGGTTGATTCTCCCAGCTTGATTTTAACCGTGGGCGAAAAGTAACCCTCGGTCGATAACAAACCACTCACCGCTTCAGGTGCATTGTCGATCAGGCGCAAAAGCTGCTCTCTCGTCATCCTTTTTTCAGTTTCCATGCGCGATAAATCCAGATGCTTGTCGAGAAGATCGAACAAATCATCAGGCGCTTCAATCTCTAAAACATAGGGAAAATAGACGTTTTGTTCTGCATCGATAGCAGGCGGCTCATCCGCAAGAGCCAGCACAGGGAACGCCAAAACAAGGACGAAAAATGACCGAACAATCATGAGGGTGATTTTAAAAAGAGACAAGGCCGCTACTTTACCGCATGGGGGGCGCAGCAGACAAAAAAGAACCCGGTCTGTATACGCATCCGAAGATGCAAAACACAGAGCCGGGTAACAAGAAAGACCAGATGAAGAGTCAAAACATACTACACACACAACAACCTACTACTTACCACACTTACAAACAGCTAAACCGACAGATCAACGAGTTGCAATAAAACCTTGGGATTTCAACAGCAAGTTTTGAGCAGATTCGATGTTCTTAAAAATAATTTGCAAGGTACGCATTTGCATCTCCTTAAAAGTTTGGGCCAGAAGTCTGTTCCCAATCAAGCAATGGAGTAACTTTAACAAAACTACCGAGCACCCGCAAGTATTTTTGTAGTAAAACTACCTGTATATTTGCAAAAAAACAAACCAAAGACTACAAAAAATATAATTATCTTTATAAAATACAAAGAGATAGCATGTATTAAAAATAAAAATAAATAACATTACAATGTAATTTAACTACACACATATTGCGCCGTCACTACTCGATGTGGCGCTAACAAGGGAGCCCAAAAGAGAAGACTGGCGCGCGCAAGATCAAAAAAAGGGATCCTGCAAAATATCGCAACACCCCCTGATCGCTCTTCGGCATCAAGCGCAACAAACAAGCAACCCAATGGCAAACACATGCCAACAACATGCAGAAAATCGCCATGCAGCGGCTGTTTATTGCGCCACGGCAGTAGCGATCGCAAACAAAGTGGCCGTTAAAATCACCACTGTGATATAAATCACTTACCCAGCAAAGCAGACTTTAATGAATCGTTCACTGGCGCTTTACCCAGCCAGATTGACAACATCGCTGCAGCAAAATCATCGCCCGCAATCGTCGTATAGGTTTTACCGCGCACCGTAACGCGTGTTCCCTGCCCCGGAATAAAATCAAGCAAAATCACATCCCCTTTGGCTGCGGTCTTTACTTGTTTAAACACTTGCTCCAGCTCGGCAATTTTTGGCGCCAATATCACTAAAGCCGCCTCGCTTTGATTCGCTTTTAAGCTATCTACAAAGCCTTCATGCATGGTTGCGGCCGAAACTTCACGCAGCATGCGCAGCTCCATACGGCGAGGCGCTGCACCATTGACGACCGAGCTTGCATCTTGCGTTTTAACCGGCACATAAAGCGCGGCCAGATAGACATCAAAAAATACTTTTTTACGCACGCCTGCACCATTTAGCGCCAAAGACTGGCTGGCCAACTCGGCGCGATCCGCCAGATTCACCCCCGCCACTTCCAAAGCCATGCTGCTTTGTGCCGCCAGCACAAAAGATGCGGTCATCAGTAGTTTTTTCATTTTTTCATTTCCTTGAAAAAAAACCCACGGATTTGAATCCGTGGGCAAAAGCCTTGATCTGATAGGCAAGCACTTACAGCGATTGGATAATCCCTGCTGCGCCCATACCGGTACCGATACACATAGAAATCATGCCGTATTTACCAGCCATACCATGACGACGCATACCGTGCACGATGGTCGCCGCGCGAATCGCGCCGGTTGCACCCAGTGGATGGCCCAAAGCAATCGCGCCGCCCAGTGGATTAACTTTGCTCATGTCCAGATTAAGATCACGTGCCACGGCCAAGGCTTGCGCAGCAAAGGCTTCGTTCAGCTCAATCCAGCCCAAATCATCCAGCGTCAGGCCAGCTAACTTCAGTGCAGCTGGAATCGCTTCCTTCGGGCCAATTCCCATGATGTGCGCCGGTACACCTTTTACTGCAAAGGTCACATAACGCGCCAAAGGCACAAGGTTAAATTGTTTCAGAATACGCTCGGAAACCAGAATCACCGCGCCTGCACCATCGGACATTTGCGAGCTATTACCCGCGGTGACTGAGCCTTTAGCCGCGAATACGGTTTTAAGCTTAGCCAAGCCTTCCATCGTTGTACCCGCGCGCGGGCCTTCGTCGGTATCACAAATTTTGCTGGTGACTTCTACTTCGCCTGTTACCAGATTAGGTGTGCGCGCGAAGACTTCCAGCGGGCTAATTTCGTCTTTGAATTCGCCTGTGGCAATCGCATGCAGGGCACGGCGGTTTGATTCCACCGCAAATGCGTCTTGGTCTTCACGAGACACATTCCACTGCTCGGCTACTTTTTCTGCCGTCAGGCCCATACCAAAAGCAATACCGAGGTTTTCGTTTTTAGTGAAAATCTCAGGATTCAGGGAGATTTTATTTCCCATCATCGGCACTTGCGACATGCTTTCAGTACCCGCCGCAATCATCACATCGGCTTCGCCCAAACGGATTTTATCCGCCGCCATCGCAATGGCATTCACGCCTGAGGAGCAGAAACGATTGATGGTTACACCACCTACCGTATCTGGCAACCCCGCCAGTAGCACAGCCATACGAGCAATATTCATCCCCTGCTCGGCTTCTGGCATGGCGCAGCCAACAATCACGTCTTCGATCAGCTTAGGATCCAGCTGAGGCACTTGCGCCAGCGCACTTTTTAATACATGGGCCAGCAAATCATCCGGGCGAACATTGCGCAACATACCGCGCGGTGCTTTACCAACCGGGCTGCGAGTCGCAGCGACGATATAAGCTTCTTGAATCTGTCTGCTCATTTTGAGCTCCTAAAGTATTAGATCGCCACAACATCCAAACCTGAAAACCATAAACCATAAACCCTCAACACGGAGAACACGGAGGAAAAGGAGAAAACCAAGCAAAACCATCTATCTGTAAACAGATCTTAAGTGGAAACTATCATGCTTTTCTCCGTGAAACTCTGTGTTCTCTGTGTCCTCCGTGGTTCAAGATTTGGGTGTTGCAGCTTTAGATGTCAATTAGTTACGCAGCGGCTTGTTGTTTTCCAGCATATACATGATGCGCTCTTGCGTTTTGCCGGTTTTCAGCAGCTTCATAAAGCGTTCACGTTCCAGCTTCAAGATCCATTCTTCGTCCACCAGCGTGCCCGCATCTACATCACCACCGGTCATGATTTCGGCGATATGGCCGGCAATCAGGTAGTCGTGCTTAGAAATAAAGCCGCCTTCCAGCATATTGATCAGCTGGCCCTTGATGGTGGCAGCGCCTGCGCGGCCCGCTACAGCAAATGCTTTTGGCTTAACCGGTGCTTTGTAGCCTGATTCGCTCATGGCGCGTACTTGCGCTTTAGCCACGTAGAGCAATTCATTCGGGTTAAACACAATAATATCGGAGCTACGCAGATAGCCAATTTGCTGGCCTTCTTCTGCACTTGTACCCACTTTCGCCATCGCTACCGACAGGTAGTAATCTTTCAGTGCGCCAACGATATCGCCCTTCGCTTCTTGCGAGGCACGCAGTGCAAATTCTTTACAACCGCCACCTGCAGGCAAGAGACCCACGCCCACTTCAACCAATCCGATGTAGGTTTCAAGGCAAGCCACAACGCGTGAGCAGTGCATTAAGAATTCACAACCGCCACCAAAGGCATAGCCCTGAGCCGCGCCAACCACCGGCACTGCGGCATATTTGATGCGCATGCTGGCTTTTTGGAATTCGGCCACCATGTTTTCGATCGAAGCAAAGTCGCCAGTCATAAAGGCTGGGCCCATGCTCATCAAATCTGCACCTACCGAGAACGGTGCTTCTGGATGCCAAACCACCAAGCCAGCGTAGCGCTCTTCAGCGATCGTAACCGCTTGATTTACGCCAGCCAGAACATCTGGGCCGATGCAATGCGCCTTGGTTTTAAAGCTAAGCACAGCCACATCTTCACCCGGCTGAACCCAGAGGCGAACGCCGTCATTTTCAAAAATCGTTTCGCCATACACAGGCGCTGCATCACCGACCACGGTTGGTGGATAAAGCTGACGCTTATAAACCGGCAAGTTGGAGCGTTGTTTGAGTGCATTGTCTGCCGCACTGAAAGAGCCTGCTGGCGTATGCACTGCATCACGCGAAGCCACCCAAGCTGGCAGAGCCACATCGCTCATCGCTTGGCCTGCAGCTGAATCCGCAGCAATGGCCGCAGCAATCTCTTTCCAGCCAGCGGCTTGCCACTGCTCAAATGGGCCCTGATTCCAGCCGAAACCCCAGCGAATCGCAAAATCCACATCGCGTGCATTGTCTGCGATCGTATCGAGGTGATAGCTGATGTAATGCCATACATCGCGCATGCAGGCCCAGAGGAATTGCGCTTCTGGATGAGCCGATTCGCGCAATGCTTTAAAGCGTGCAGCCGGATCGGTAATTTTCAGCAGCGCTTTAACTTCATCGCTACCCTTCTGGCCGCCGGCAATATATTCGCCAGTGCTTGGATCAAGCATCAACACATCACGGCCTACTTTCTTGAATACGCCCGCCTTGGTTTTTTGGCCCAAAGCGCCGTTTTCAATCAGCTTTTGCATCCAAGCCGGAACGGTGAAGTATTTATGCCAAGGATCTGCGGCCAGTTGCTCGGTCATGGTTTTAACCACATGAGCAAAAGTATCAAGGCCAACCACGTCGGCAGTGCGGAAAGTCGCTGATTTCGGACGACCCAAGCGTGGGCCAGTCAGATCATCAACCACATCAAAACGGATGCCGAGGCGTTCGGCGTGATAAATCGTTGCCAGCATGGAGAACACACCAATGCGGTTGGCAACAAAGTTAGGGGTGTCTTTAGCGCGTACTACGCCCTTGCCCATGCGGGTAGCAAGGAAGCTTTCCAGCGCGTCCATCATCGCAGGATTAGTCTGGGAATCAGCAATCAACTCAACCAGATACATATAACGTGGCGGATTAAAGAAATGAATACCGCAGAAACGGCTGCGTAGCTCAGCAGGCACACCGCCCGCCAAGGAATTAATCGATAGCCCAGAAGTATTGGATGCCAAAATAGCATGTGGAGCTACGAAAGGAGCAATCTTGGCATATAGATCGAGTTTCCAATCAAGGCGTTCAGCAATGGCCTCAATAATTAAATCGCAATCTTTTAATTTTTCTAAATCAGAGCCATAATTAGCTGGCTCAATATGATCCGCACGCATAGCAGAGGCTAATGGCGACGGTTTCATTTTTTTAAGATTGGCAATTGCCTTTGTTGCAATGCCATTTGCATCGCCTTCTTTGGCAGGCAAATCAAATAAAACGGTTTTAATTCCCGCATTGGCAAGATGGGCAGCAATTTGCGCTCCCATTACGCCCGCGCCGAGAACGGCAACCTGACGGATATGCACGGTATTGGCCATGTTTAGCCTCGCTAAAAGGAAAGGAAGAGCGGCGAGAGCCGCCCAGAGTCACTAGGCCCTCCCCGAAGGGAGGGATAAAAACGATTAGAAGCGGTAATTCAATTGCGCGCCAAATACATTGGCATACGCAGAAACATTTGCATTCGTTGTTACAGCATTGCTGCTATCAATATTCGCCATGCTTGAATCTTTAAACTTCACATAGGTATAAGCTACATCCACTGACATATTTTTATCAATGGCGTAATTAAACCCAGTAGAGAACCAATAACGATCGCTATCTGGCAAGTTAGCAATACGATATTTCGCCTGATCCGCCGGTGATTGATCGTAAGCCAGACCCACACGCAACTTCAAAGGATCGTTATATTGATAACTTAAACCTAAAGAGAAACGATCAGTATCGCGCCACTTTTGTTCAATATCCGCATTAAAACCTGCATCTGTTTTCAGAATTAAATCTTGAAATTTAGAATGCCAGGTGTGTGTCCAATCGCCCGTTAATGCGAATTGATTATTTAATTTTTTATAAAAGTTAATCGCAAATGAATCTGGTGTTTCTAAATCGACTGTACCATTTGAATTAAGCAGCTTTCCAGCCACCGAAATACTCGGAGGGAAAACAGACGGCACGGTAAACTTAGTATCACCTTGCAGGCTATGGCTTAGGCTAGAACGATAAGCCGCACCAAAGCGCAAACTATCATCCACTTTCCAGGTCACTCCCAGATTAAAGCCATAAGCCCAGTCGTCCCCCTCGTAATCCATCGATCCATCAAGGGCCGGAGTAGGATTGCCACCTACGGTTAGCTTGCCTAGATCAATCATTTTCTTAAAGCGCGCTTTCATATATTGGGCGGTAACACCTGCGCCCACAGAAAACTGCTCATTGATTTTGTACGCAACAGAAGGATTGAGTGCTAGCGTCATTAATTCAAGATCGGTACCGTTGTAACGGCCGATCCATTTTTCATCAAAATTGGTTTTATCGCCAAACGGCACAAACATGGCCAAGCCGACAAACAGTTGATCGTTTACTTGATGGGTAATATAGCTTTGCGGAACAAACACAGGGCCTGTAGGTGAACCGCCATCATTCCCGGTAACAGGCTTACCGCGGCTATTACTCGCATTCAGATTAGACAAGCTAATACGCGGATCTACTACAATCAAAGCACCCGATATATTGGTGCCGCGCAAATTGGTCATACCCGCAGGGTTATAAAACAATACAGAAGCGTCTTCTGCCTCGGCAGCATTTGAATTAGCAACACCTTGCGAGCTCACACTTTGCACACCAAAATGGTAACCCGAAGCAAGCACATTACCAGTCAAAAATAAGCTTGCCACACCTAAAGTACGAATTGCCATACGAATAGTTCCAGACATCGTCTATCTCCTACTGTGGCCAGTGGCCTGTGGTTTAGTCCTAAGCAGTTTATCTGCAACAAACCCCAAGTACTCTTTGGTACTTTCGCTAAAAGTAAGCTAGCCCCTGCTTATTTTTTGCTTTTAGGGCCGTTTTAATTTAGGTCTTTAAATGAATGCAAGCTTATTTTTATTCAAACAACTGTTTTGGCGCATTAGGGATTTCATCCAAGGATGAAATCCCCCTGCTTTTTATGACACTGGTGGTGTTTCTGTTGCTATTTTTACACTTTCTTGACTAGTGGCTTTAGCGACTACTGCTTTTGGCTCACTGATAATGTCGCGGTGAATTGCATTATCGTCAGAGAACGTGAGCGTGGCGTCAAAATCATCCACCATAATCACTTCACGGCGTAAGCGACGTGCCCGCTCTACGGCAGCAAATTCAGCAGCAGAAATCAAACCTGCACTTTGTGCCTCAACCAAACGCTCAGCTGCTGTAATGCTCTTTAAAGTGCCTTTACGGTGCGCATTACGCAGCTTGCCTTCCAGCGCTTCAGTTTCAATCACGGCTTTCAGCGCATGCTCTAACACACCAACAGGATCACTTTCATCTTTAGAGCGGTACATATATTGCGTCAGACGATCGCGTGCTACCGATGGCTCCATCAATAGGCGGGCAATTTGTGTGCCATCGCTATCTGTTGCTGCTTTTAAGCTCAAACCAAACGGGAACACCAGAACACGCATCAAGAACGCCAGCAGACGGCTTGGGTGGTTGGCCATAAAGCCATCCATTGCCACCTGGCAATCGTAAAGCGCCGAATCAACCGCCCAAGCCACAAGTGGCAAGTCTTCTTTAGGCGCGCCATCGTCATTAAATTTCTTCAGCGCAGCCGTCGCAATATAAAGACCCGACAACATATCACCCAAACGAGCCGATAGTTTTTCACGGAACTTCAAGCTGCCGCCCAGTGAAGCCATCCCCATATCTGCCAGGAATGCAAAAGCAGAAGAGAAACGAACTACATTGCGATAACGCTGAGCCATTGCGCCAGATTTTGGCGAGCCAACTAATTTAGCGCCCGTTAAACCCATCACAAAAGCACGTACTGCATTCGATACGGCAAAGCCAATATGGCCAATCACGGCGGTATCAAAAGCGCCTAAATCTTTACTCATTGCAGCGCGTAATTCAGTCAGTACAAAAGGATGGCAACGAATTGCGCCCTGACCAAAGATAATCATGCTGCGCGTCAGAATATTCGCGCCTTCAACGGTAATCGCAACCGGGATTGCACCATAAGCACCCGCCAGATAGTTACGAGGCCCGGTACATACTGCTTTACCACCGTGCACATCCATCGCATCGTTAATCACCTTACGCATACGCTCGGTGTTGTGATATTTCAAGATGCCTGACAAGACGGATGGTTTTTCGCCCATATCGAGGCCAGCTAATGCCAAGCGCTGTGCGGCATCCATCTGGTAAGTCATCCCACCGATACGGCCCAGTGCTTCGTCCACACCTTCAAAGCGGCCAATCGACAAACCAAACTGATTACGAATCCGTGAGTAAGCACCTGTGGTGTAAGACGACACCATACCCGAGGCAACCGACATCGCAGGCAGAGAAATACAACGACCTACCGACAAACACTCAACCAGCATGCGCCAGCCTTGACCCACATAATCTTTACCACCAATGACCCAATCTAATGGAATAAAGACATCCTTACCCCAGTTTGGACCATTTTGGAACACAGCCGTGCCGGGATAATGACGACGACCAATATGTACGCCTTCGTGCTCGGTAGGAATTAGCGCGCAAGTAATACCGATATCTTCTTTTTCGCTCAATAAATGCTCAGGATCGTAAAGCTTGAACGCCATGCCAAGTACGGTAGCGATCGGGCCTAGCGTGATATAACGCTTTTCCCAAGTCAGGCGAACACCCAGTACATTTTCATGATGAACACCGGAACGTGGGTCGGTATAGCTACCACGACAAACCTTACCAAAGTCCGGAATACCACCCGCATCAGAACCGGCATCAGGGCTGGTCAGTGCAAAGCAAGGAATATCAATCCCTTTAGCTAAACGTGGCAGGTAGTAATTTTTTTGCTCGTCCGTACCATAGTGCTGCAACAGCTCGCCGGGGCCGAGTGAGTTTGGCACCATGACCGACACAGCTGCCGAACCAGAACGGGTTGCAATCTTAGTTACAACGCGGGCATGCGCGGTATTGCTGAATTCTTTACCGCCATACTTCTTCTTGATGATCATGCCCAAGAAGCCTTGGTCTTTAATAAATTGCCAAGCTTCAGGCGGCAGATCTTTATGCTGGGTAGAGATTTTCCAATCATCCAGCATCGCGCAAAGCTGCTCGGTCGGACCATCCAAGAAAGCTTGTTCTTCAGCCGTTAAGGTGGCTTGAGGAATGGCGTGCAGACGATCGAAATCAGGCTTACCCGAGAACAAATCGCGATCCCACCATACCGTGCCGGCATCAACCGCTTCTTGCTCGGTTTGCGACATTGCGGGGGTGATTTTGCGGAACACACCAAAAATCGGGCCAGTTACCAGCACTTTGCGTAATGGTTTTACATTGGCAACAGCCAAAACCACCAGCGTCACAATTGCCGTCGCCGGGTGCCAGCCTAGCAATTGCACGCCCGCCCCAATACCAGCCAGTAAGAGAAGCGATGAAAGCCATAGGGGTGCACGGCAATAAGCCAACGCAGCCACAACAACAATGGCAAGGAGCAGACACATTAAGATAGTCATGGAAGTCTCCGGGTTATTTGGCTGCTGGTGCATTCAGCCCAGCAGAAATAAAAGGCATCAATTGACGAACCACCAATGCCGGATCACGGGCATTGACGAGTGAGCTTTCGGTAAAGAGGCGTAAAACATTATTACCCGCGAATGCATTAAACATAGCACTGGATAAAAAGTGGAAACGCCATTGCACATCTAATTCAGACAAATGTGGCAAAGCACGTCCTAATGCCACTAAATAACGCCGGGTTAATTCACCATAACGCTGTGGCATTGTTGCTTTTAATTCCGGATGCGGCTCAACAAAAGTACGAGCTAGCAAACGAACAAACAACAAACCACCGTATTCTGGATTTCTACCCATTTCTAAAGAAGCCATCACAAATGCTTCGGCAACTTGATCTGCAGTTGGATTAGGAATATGACTTTCCAATTCCTCAAGTTTGCCTAATAGCAATCTTGCAAATGGCTCTGCCCTGCGTTCAAATACCGCACGAAATAAACCATCTTTAGAGTGGTAGTAATAATTAACCGCCGCAATATTGACTCGGGCCGATTGCGTAATCATGCGCATGGACGTGGCATCAAAGCCGTGTTCAACAAAAAGAGGCTCGGCTGCATCCAAAATGCGGTTTGCTGTGTCTTGCGCCTTGACCGATTCGACCACTTTAAGACTCCTGCTGGGTGTAGTTGATTTAGAACAATTTCAAACGACCGTTTGAAATTATAAGAAGTTGAGATTATTGTCAAGCCAAGACGTAAAAATAGCGGAAAACCCCTAGGTTTCCCGCCTATCAATGCAACACAATTCTTCCTTTTAGCTTTCTAGCATATCGCCATCGATGTAATACCAACGGCCTTCCTCAAAAACGAAACGACTTCTTTCATGTAATTTCCAAGCTTTACCACCCACTTTATAGCGCGCAATAAACTCAACTTCAGCATGTGATGCTTGCGTTTGAGCGTCTTTAATTTTCAAACCCAACCAGCGCACAGGCTCTTCATCGCCAAGCGTCGCTGGCCGAGTAGATGAATGCCAAGTCGCCAATAAGTAAGCGTGCAAATTCAATACAAAAGCACTATAGCGTGAGCGCATCAATTGTTCTGCCGTTTCTGTAGCGGCGCCCTCATGAAAAGGCGCACAGCATTTTGTATAAACCCGGCCACTTTCACAGGGGCAATTCGTTTCTTTCAACTTTACAACTCCCACATAAAGCACTTGGCGCATCATACTCATTACTTTCAAATGTCGCCGTAATAATGCACAGGGCCGCAAGCCACACTCTGGCGTAAAATGAAGCCCTTTTCTGCAAAGGGCCACCGCATGTATCTGATATCCAAACCGCTAGCCGCCCTGTTTGATATGGACGGCCTGATGCTCGATACCGAAAGCATAGGTATTGAATGCTGGACCAGCGCCGCTGCCACACTCGGCGTTGAAATGCCACGTGCTGTGCTGATTGGCATGATTGGCATGCACTCCAGCAAAACAGATGTTTATCTGCTTGAGCACCTTGGCAGCCATGCCCCGATTGCAGAATTACGCGCCGCCTGCCATGCACTCTATATGGAGCGCACCCAGGAACCGATTGCCCATCGTCCCGGCCTGAGCGATATCCTCGATTGGCTGGAAGCGCAGCATATCCCCAAGGCAGTCTGCACCTCAACACGCCGCAGCATTGCCGAGCATCATTTACGCGCAGCGGGTCTGTGGTCTCGATTTGAATTTGCCATTTGTGGCGATGAAGTCACTCACCCTAAACCTGCACCTGAAATCTATCAAAAAGCCGCAGCCGCATTTAACTTGCCTCCGGCCTCATGCATCGTGCTTGAGGATTCTGACTTTGGTGTGCAAGCCGCTCATCAAGCGGGCTGCAAAGTCATTATGATTCCCGATTTGCGCCCGCCATCGGCACACTCTGTGGCACTCAAAATCCCCATTCTTGGCTCGCTCACCGAAGCGAGAAACTTACTGACCCAAGCAGCCTAAGTGAGCGTTTAAAACACGGCGAGATGGCGAATGAACTTAATTTATTTTGCCAAAGCCGTGTTTTTGAATGAGTTGCACTTTAATTACACCACAACATTCTTAGCTTCTCCCGCTAAAAACGCATCAACATTGTGAATCAACTGATCTGCCAATTGCTGCATGGTAAATTGCCCTGCCCATGCAATATGCGGTGTGATAATCAAATTGGGCAGGCTGATATCCAATAAAGCATTGCCATTTCTTGGCGGCTCCGTGATTAAAACATCCAGCCCTGCCCCGCCTAATTGCCCTACCTGCAAAGCATGCAGTAACGCCACTTCATCTACCAAACCACCTCTTGCCGTATTAATCAGCACCGCATCGTTTTTCATTAAGGCTAATTCTGCCTGCCCAATCAGATTACTGGTTTGCGCATTAAACGGGCAATGCAAGCTCAGCACATCGGCACGGGAAAGCGCCTCATTAAAATCGACAAAGCCCTGACGCACTTCCTTGGCGTGTTTTCGTTCAGCAAAGAGCACCTCCATACCTAAAGCACGAGCCAAGCTCGCCATCGCCTGCCCCAAAGCGCCTGAACCGATTAAAGTCAGCGTGCTGCCTGCTAAATCGTGAATCGGCGCAGAAAAATGACAAAAGCTTTTTGCCTGCTGCCATTGACCGGCCTCAACATCCGCACGGTAAGCCAATAGCTGCCGCCGTAAAGCCAGCATCAACATCAGCGCATGTTCAGGCACCCCGGCTAAAGCATAATCACGAATATTACAAACGCGAATCCCGCGCGCTTTGCAAGCTGCCAAATCAATCTGGTTATAACCGGTTGCAGCAACGGCAATCATTTTTAAATTTGGGCAAGCCGCAATGGTTGCTGCCGTAATCGGCACTTTATTGCTGATAGCAATATCAGCGAGCATCAGACGATCTACCACCTCGCTCACGGCGGTATTGGCATATTCCTGCCATTGATGCGCGGCTTGTAAGGGGAGTAAAGTAAGCGGTAAAGAGTCTCTATCTAAAAACACAATCCGTGGCAGAATCTCTTGCAACATATATCGCTCTCAATAAATTTAAAAGGTAGCAAAATGAATCAAGTTGATCTCTTTCTGGCACCCGGCTTTGAAGAAATAGAATTGATCACGGTCGCCGATATTTTACGTCGTGCGGATATTAGCACCCGGCTTATTTCAATTGATAGCCAGCTGGCTGTAACAGGGGCACATCAAATCACGATCCAAGCGGATCTAACTATGGATGCCGCCGATCATAATGCTCACCTATTAGTTCTACCCGGCGGCGGGCCCGGTACGCAAGCGATGCTGGCCAGCACAGCGCTGCATTCCCGTTTGCAACAGCACCTTGCAAAGGGCAAACCCATAGCCGCCATTTGCGCAGCACCCATGGTGCTGGCCAAAGCGAATCTACTCAGGGGAATCAATGCAATCTGCTATCCCGGCTGCGAAGCAGCCTTACTTGAGGCGGGCGCAAATATCGTGATGGAAGACGTAGTGATCGACGGCCTAATCACAACCTCACGCGGCCCCGGCACAGCAGCCGCATTTGCTTTCGAGCTGGTGCGCCAAATCAAAAGCGAGACTCTATCGCAACAGCTCAGTAAAGAAATGCTATTTGCCTAAATCATCCATCAAAAAAGCCCGCACTCAGTATGCGGGCCTTCCCTTTAATACATCGATTCAAACTAATTCATACACCGTTTTACCGCGCAATTTAAACAATTGCGCTGCGTGATAAAGATTTTCAGAATGGCCAACCACCAATAAACCTGAAGATTTCATTTGCGGCGCAAAGCGCTCTAAAATCTTGAGCTGCGTGGGTTTATCAAAATAAATCATCACATTGCGGCAAAAAACCACATCAAACGGGCCACGAATTGCCCATGTGGCTTCAACTAAATTAAGCCGCTTAAATGTGATCATATCGCGCAGCTCTTGCTTGGCCTGATAGCGCCCATCGGGCAGCTTATCAAAGAAACGCTTCACCCTTTGCGGCCCCATGCGCTCAACTTCTTCCCCGACATAAATACCTTGTCGCCCTGTTTCCAGCACATTGGTGTCTAAATCAGTGGCCGTGACTTTAACCGGCGGGCGCATGCTATCGAATGCTTCGCAGGCTGTCATAGCAATACTGTAAGGCTCCTCCCCTGTACTTGAGGCCGATGACCAAACATGCAGCGCACCCGCACTACGATGGGCCAATAAATGCTCAGCCAGAATCGGAAAATGATGTGCTTCACGAAAAAACGAGGTGAGATTCGTCGTGAGCGAATTGGTAAACAATTCAAACTCTTTGCTATTGCCTTTTTCGAGCAGCTGTAAATAATCATTAAATGACTGCAAGCCCAAAGCGCGTAAACGCTTAGCTAAGCGGCCATAAACCATATCTTGTTTAGCTGGAGAAAGCGCAATGCCCGCGTAGTTGTAAATTAACTTACGCACCTTTTCAAAGTCTTGCTCTGTAAATTGAAATTCGCGAGAAGGCGTTGGCAACATGGTGATCCTTTAATCAATTTCTTAAAAACAATGGGGCGTTATAAAGCCTGATCTAAACGTGTTATAGCCCCAAATCAGACCAAATAGCATCCACACGTGCTTTTACTGCATCATCCATCTTGATGGTTGTGCCCCACTCTCGGCTTGTTTCACCTGGCCATTTATTGGTGGCATCCAGTCCCATCTTGCCGCCTAAGCCGCTAATCGGTGAGGCAAAATCCAGATAATCAATCGGCGTGCTTTCTACTAGGGTGGTATCCCTTACCGGATCCATACGGGTGGTAATGGCCCAGATGACTTCTTTCCAATCACGAATATCAATATCGTCGTCCACCACCACAATAAATTTGGTGTACATAAACTGACGCAAAAATGACCACACACCAAACATCACTCGTTTAGCATGGCCCGGATAAGATTTTTTGATGGAAACAATCGCCATCCGATAGCTGCAGCCTTCTGGTGGCAAATAGAAATCAGTAATTTCACTAAATTGCTTTTGCAAAATAGGCACAAAGACTTCATTTAAAGCCACGCCCAGCACCGCAGGCTCGTCTGGCGGCTTGCCGGTATAGGTGCTGTGGTAAATCGGATCTTTACGCGTGGTAATACGCTCCAGCGTAAACACTGGAAACCAGTCTTTTTCGTTGTAATAGCCGGTATGGTCGCCATACGGACCTTCCAGCGCATACAGATAGCCACCCACTTCTTTAAGAGGAATACCGGCTTCACTTATCCCCGTAAAACCTTTTTCCGCGGGCTGAATGTGTCCTTCGAGAATAATCTCGGCCCGGGCAGGCACTTGCAAATCAGAGCCCAAGCACTTTACCAGCTCGGTTTTTGAGCCGCGCAGCAAGCCTGCAAATTGATATTCAGACAAAGTATCGGGAACAGGAGTGACTGCGCCAAGAATAGTCGCTGGATCGCAACCCAGAACCACAGCAATCGGAAAAGGCTGGCCCGGGTTTTGCAACGCGTGCTCTCTAAAATCTAAAGCGCCGCCACGATGCGCCAGCCAACGCATAATCACCTGATTGCGGCTAATCACCTGCTGGCGATAAATACCTAAATTCTGACGCTTTTTATTTGGACCACGCGTCACCACCAAACCCCAAGTAATCAGCGGGGCGGCGTCTTCTGGCCAGCAGTGTTGAATTGGAATACGTGCTAAATCGACCGCCTCGCCTTCCCAAACGACTTCTTGGCAGGGGCCATTTTTGACTTCTTTAGGTGCCATATTCAAGATTTGCTTGAGCAGCGGCAATTTATCCCAAGCATCCCGTAGGCCTTTAGGCGGCTCTGGCTCTTTTAAATAAGCCAGCGTCTTGCCAATTTCACGCAGCGCGCTAATCTCAGCCGCACCCATGCCATTGGCAACTCTGGTTGGCGTGCCAAATAGATTAGCCAGCACCGGCATGCTATGCCCGGGCACGTTCTCGAATAAAATCGCTGGCCCTGCTGCGCGCAAAGTGCGGTCACAAATTTCGGTCATTTCAAGGTAGGGCGAGACAGGTACTTTTACCCGTTTTAACTCGCCGCGTTTTTCTAACTGCTCAATAAAATCACGTAAATCTCGATATTGCATAGGTAAAACTCGGCAAAGATAACGATTACTCGGACAAACTCATGGTGGCGCGGTAAACGCCGCCTGCAGCAATCGATACCGCATGATCAAGCACATCGCCGCGCTCGACACAAACAAAGCCGGTGTGATTGCCCTGGCCCACATCGGCCATCTTGGCCGCGTCTTCCCATGGGTTCCAGACAATCGTGCAGTGCGTATCGCTGCTCACTTTAATTTGCCCCGCACTATGCTTAATCACTTGCTCGGCAGGCACATCTAAATAAACGCGGTCTGTGAGTGCTTGCATCTGTAAATCGCCCGCTTGCAAATGACGAGGATGCCCTTCTAACAGGCTATCAACATAGGTGCAGCCGTCTAAGCCATGAATCAACGTCTCATTCACATCAGGCACGGCCAGATAGCTATGGAAAGCCTGCGAAAATACTGCCGCGGTGTCGCTGCAATTTTCCACCACCAGCTGCAAGCTTAATTCGCGCCCTACCGTGACTTCCAAGCGAAACACAAAAGCGTGTGGCCACAATGCAAGGCTTGCTGCTGAATCACTGAGCTCAAGCACCACTTTAATCGCGGCATCGCTCAGTATTTCTACTTCGCACACATCCCAATTAGAAGTACGGGCAAAGCCATGCGCAGGTAAGCCATCAGGATGGCGACCAAACCAAGGCATACACAACGGGATACCACCACGAATCGCCTTGCCCGCAGCAAATACGGCTTTCGGCGACAACCACAATAGCTCACGCCCGCCCGCAGGAATAAAAGACAATAAATGCGCACCCTGCAATGCGATCGTCGCCGAGCCTAATTCGCTTTGAATTTGCAACAAAGGCAAACCCGGCTCATCGCCGCCATATAAATCAACAGACGAGCAAAAGCTCATTTCAGGGATAGTCGCCAGCAAGGTGGCCAAATTTGCTTGCATAGATAAACTCCTTAGACATCTCAACGATTGATCTGCCTTTATTTATACCGGACGACGAGGCACCCACACCAAGGCATCACCATCAATCACTTTTTCGCCCTTCACCCAACATTCTGTGAGCAAACGAACGCGTTGTTTTTCCTGATTTACTTCAATCACCGTCACTAAAGCTGTCACGGTATCACCAATTTTAACTGGCTTTAAAAACTTTAAATTTTGCCCCATATAAATGGCACCAGGGCCGGGCAAGCGGGTTCCGATCACCGTAGAAATAAGGCTGGCGCTCAGCATGCCGTGTGCAATACGGCCACCAAAGCGGGTGGTTGCCGCAAATTCTTCATCAATATGCATGGGGTTATTATCGCCAGAGAGCCCAGCGAACAAGACAATATCAGCCTCTGTCAGCGTTTTGCGATATTCAGCGCTTAAATCCGACTGCAAATCTTCAATGTAATAGCTCATTTAAAACCCTCATCATTGATTGTGTATTTAGTGATTTAATTCTGAGCGTTATGCCATTCGTTTATTTTTTAATAAACAATGTAATGGCACTGCCCAAGGAAGAGATCGACAACAACAAATTAGAAATAAACAAGAAAAATGCACCTTACCACTCTGGCAACAAAAGGTAATCATCGTTTTACACGAACTCATGAATCACTTTCTAGTTCATGACATATAAACACTGGATTTCCAATCATTAGGAGCCGGAATTTTTGCTTTGCACCACACCACCCTGACGTGCAGCAGGCGACACAACAGGCATACGATTTAAATCAAGCCAAGGCGAAAGCCATTTAAAAGTACGCCGGTACGCATCAGAACTTGCCTCGGGATTAAACGCAATTGACACGCTGAAAGCCCCCATCGTCACTCGTTTTACGTCATCCGTTTTTAAACCGAAATTATCAAAATCATGAAACGCATCCGGATAGGTAATTAAACGAAAAGTAGGCTGGTCGGCCCGGGCAACTAAAACACGGCAAGGCTCCGCAGGCGTCCACTCATCTTCCTCCCCTACCAAAAGCAGGAGCGGTGCGGTGACTTGATACTTATCCCGCAATAAATAAGAGCTGCAAGACGGGAAAAAACCAACCGCAGCCCGCACAGAAGGCTGCTTTTGGCCTAGCAAGGCCAATACAGCGCTAGCGCCATGCGACCAGCCGATCACGCCCAAGCGATCACCATCAATTTCTTTACGGGTTTTTAGCCATTCCAGCGCATGACGAGCGTCTTCCGCCCGCATTCTTGGGCTTATTGTGCGTTTACTCAGCGGCACGCTGCAAATTTCCTGCAAATCCCGGGCAGCAAAGCTATCGAGCATCAGCACACCGTAACCTTTTTCCTGCAAAAGACTCGCCATACGATCCGGGCGCGGATTAATGCCCGTCGCTTGCAGGCCATTGCAACCATGTAACAATAAAACAGCCGCAGCAGGGCCTGCCTCAGGAAAAGGCGGAGGCAAGTACTTTGCAGACAAAATGATCTCTGCACCGGGAATCAGCACGCGCTCAGCCCTCACAGGCAAAGCAAGCACACTAAGCAGGCAAAACCAGAAAGTAATTCGCATCGCATCTAATTAAATCAAATGGAAAAAACAATACGTTTTATTTTTGCCCTGCATCATCACAAGCAAATATAAAACACCCTGCAACACCGACTGACTCAAGCATCAGCTTTTAATTCACCATCAAAATTACTTTATCTAACATCGGCACACCACAATATTACAAGAAACTTTCTTAATGCAAAGCAATGATGAAGTCAAGGATTTTCCTGCCATCCATCAGTTCAGAATGGCGCGCACTCTAACACAAGGCACTGTGCTTTACTAAACTGACTCGCCAATCTAATCGTACGCCCTTGTTGTAATACAGCGCCTCGTTTTTATTTCCCCAAGCCTCCCCAGATCAATGCAAGCCTCATAAAGGTGCAAATATGAGCGATACAATCGACATTAACTTTAGCCACGGAATCGCCACAATTACACTTAGCAGGCCCGAGATTTGCAATGCCTTTGATGACATGCTCATTGCGGAGCTCACCGCCACCCTCACTGCATTTGGCCAAAACCCGAATTTACGCGTTGTGGTACTCAGTGCAGAGGGCAGCACATTCAGCGCAGGCGCAGATTTAAGCTGGATGCATCACGCCACCCAATTTGATCAACACCGTAATTTTGAGGATGCCTTGAAGCTCGCTAGGCTAATGCAAACCCTAGAACGCCTTCCCGTACCCACAATTGCGCGGATTCAAGGCCCCGCATTAGGCGGGGGGGTAGGATTAATTGCCTGCTGTGATTTGGCGGTGGCCAGCCATGAAGCGTGGTTTAGAATCAATGAAGTGCGCCTTGGCTTAATTCCTGCCGTCATCGGGCCTTATATCATTAGCAAAATTGGCATTAGCGCAGCAAGACGCTATATGCTGACTGCAGAGCGCTTTGATTGCCATACTGCGCTTCAACTGGGGCTATTGCATGAAGTAAAAACAGACGAGCTTGCGATGGATCAGCAAGTACAAACATGGATAAACGAATTACTACAAAATAGTCCGCATGCTCTGACTGCAGCAAAAAGACTCATTACCTCGGTGGTACATCGCCCTATCGACGATGCCATGATCTCTGATACCGCCCACCGCATCGCCCATATCAGAACACACGAAGAAGCACGTGAAGGCGTCGCCGCCTACCTAGGCAAACGCCCCCCTTCATGGCACATCAGCCGGGCGGCAAAACTAAATGGCGACGAGGCTGGCGGCTAACATTTTCGGACTCTGCAACCGTTAGAAGTTGCAAGCTAGGCAAAGGATGAATAAATTCATCCTTGATCACGAGGATATCCACGTTTTCCAGCTCTGCGCTTCCGTCTTCCATATTGAATACGGTCATCATGGCAATATCTCCTCGGGGCTAAAACAAGAATCTAACGCTCTTGCTTATTCTTAATATCGGCATATCAGTAAGAAAATTCAATCCGTATGTAAAAAAAATGGCAAGGCACAAGACCCTGCCATTTTACTACAGCCTGAAAGCATTACTCTAAATTGCTTGCCTTCAGCTTGTAATCCACTTTAATTTGCGATTTCAATGCTTGCAAATAGCTAGCCAATTCAACCTGGCCATACATTTGCACCATACTTTCACTCATCTGGCGGCGCAAACCTGCATCCAGTGCAGGCGCTGGCGTTGCCTGAACCACTTTAAACAGAGCAAAACCCTGGCCTTTTACCTCTGCACCTGCATAAGCAGGGAGTTTATCCGCAGATACACGGAAGATATCCTTTACCTGAGCTTCTGGCACAGCAGATTGCCCCATCCGCAACATCGCTTGCGGAGCAGGCCAAGTCAGCGTATCTGCCCCACCCTTTTTCAGCTCAGCCAGTTTTTTAGTGCCTTCATCAACAGCTAGTTTAAGTGCCTTTTCTTGCTTTAACTTTGCAATAATCCCGGCACTCACTGCCTCCAGCTTTTGCGCTTGCGCAGGCTTTGCTTCAATCACGCGCACCGACACCAGCGTACCTGGCGCCACTTCAATGGCTTCTGAATTATGTTTCTTTTTTAGCACATCATCGCTAAAGGCGGCTTCCCGCAGCTTCTCGTTATTGAGCAGCTCATCCTTAGCTGCCGCGCGGGTGATCCAGTCGCTTTGCTTTACAAGCAGCTTAAACGCCTCTGCAGCAGGTTTTAAACTACTTGCCTCCTGATAAACCAGATCATTAAACTTTTCAGCTTTTGACTGGAAGCTCTGGCTTACTTTCTCAAGCTTTAGTTTTTGCTCAACACCAGGCTGCACTTCTGCAAATGTTTTACTGCGAACATCATCAAGACGAATAATATGCAAGCCAAAATCACTGGCAACCACAGCGCTGATTTCGCCCTTTTTAAGCTTAAAGGCAGCTTCATCAAAAGGCTTCACCATCGCACCGCGCGCAAAGAAGCCTAAATCACCGCCATTAGCCGCCGAGCCGGGGTCTTGCGACTCTTTCTTCGCTAGCTCAGCAAAGCGGACAGGATTGGCTTTAAGCTCCAGCAAAATAGCATCTGCTTTTGCTTGGGCTGCTTTTTTCGCCTCAGGCTTAGCGTCTTTTGCCAAAGTAATCAAAATGTGGCTGGCTTTACGCTCTTCGCCTGTTAGCTCAGCTTTGTGCGCGTCAAAATACTTTTGCACATCGTCCGGGCTCACAGAAATAGCCTTTGCTAATTCCTGTTGCGAAAAAACAAGATATTCTAAACGAGCCATTTCTGGCGACTTAAATTCTGCCTGATGGCTATCGTAATATTTTTTGACTTCTGCATCAGATACGGTCACTTGGGACATAAAAGCAGCAGGCGAAATTTGCAACATCGCCACTTCTCTTTTTTCGCCCAATAGCTTGGCCATATATTCGGTGACCGCAGTGGATTGAATCCCGCTCGAAAATCCCGCCAACACATGGCTACTGGATAAATCATCGCGCACGCGCTGCTGAAAAGTCAGCGGCGTCATTTGCTGTGCAGCAAGCAGGTCCTGATAACGCTTTGGGCTAAATTTACCGTTTTCCTGGAAATCGGGAATGGCCGCGATCGCATCACGAATCTGATCATCAGACACTTTAAGATGCAATAGACTAGCTTGCTCTAACAACAGCTGCTTTTTAACCAGCTGCTCAAGCACCATCGGTTTCATTTCGTTAGGGATAGCACGATTACCAATGGCTTCGGCGAGCTCGCGAGGCGTAATCCGTGTTTGGCCCACTTTCGCCAAATACGATTCGCCATCCTCCATCGCACTGTAGCCAGTAAGGCCAACGCCAACAACAAGCCCCAGAGACACCAGGCCAAGTACCACCTGAACGGCGGTTTTGTTCTTTTCAACAAAGGAAAACATGAGACAGTCAACTCCGCAAGTGATTCGCGGCATATGATGCCAGATTGACGCCTGCCTGTCTTGCTAAGCAGGGCATAGATAAATAAAAAGCCAAACATTTCTGTTTGGCTTTTTATTTTAATCTTTATTGGCGGAGCGGACGGGACTCGAACCCGCGACCCCCGGCGTGACAGGCCGGTATTCTAACCAACTGAACTACCACTCCACAATGCGACCACATCTTCGTACAGAGAGTGGTGGGTGATGACGGGGTCGAACCGCCGACATTCTGCGTGTAAGGCAGACGCTCTACCAACTGAGCTAATCACCCTTTTCCATTCACATCAAAACAAAGCAATCATACTGGATGAGCTGCACATGCTTTTATGCGTTAGGCTAAAGCCCTTTTGTTAAAGGGCTTATTTCCTAAGGAACACTTTACTGCACTAAAAAACATTCAGTCAGCAAAGTAAGTCGATTATTGTACTGCATCTTTCAGTGATTTACCAGCCCTAAATTTAGGCTGTTTCGCTGCTGCAATCGCAATAGTCTCACCAGTACGTGGATTACGGCCACTGCGCTCAGCACGCTCAGACACATAGAAAGAGCCAAAGCCGACCAGCGTTACTTCGTCGCCGCCCTTCAGTGCATTGGTAACGGCTTCTACTGTTGCATCCAGAGCTTTACCTGCATCAGCCTTGGAGAGACCAGCGGATTCTGCGATGGCGTTGATGAGTTCCGATTTATTCACTTACGTCCCCTTACAATTCTGATTGGATTGATACGATTAACTATTGACTACAGCTTTATAGCAAGCCACAAAATCTTGTGTCAACTAATGTTTTGTAAGCTGTCCGGTCACTTCCACCCCTGCTTGCGGCAGAACGGGCTCCACACTCACAACTTCTTCCGGCAAAATCTCCGGCAAACGCTCTAAGGCAAACCCCAACACCTGGTCGATCCACTTAACTGGGTGAATGGTAAGTCCGCGCTTCACATTGTCAGGGATCTCGGCAAGATCCTTAACATTGCCCTCAGGAATTAACACCTGCTTAATGCCCCCACGGTGAGCAGCAAGCAGTTTCTCCTTTAAACCACCAATTGGCAATACTTCGCCACGTAGCGTGATCTCTCCGGTCATTGCAACATCACAGCGAACCGGAATACCCGACAATACCGACACCATTGCCGTGGCAATACCAATCCCTGCAGATGGACCATCTTTTGGCGTAGCCCCTTCAGGAAAGTGAATGTGCATATCAATTTTCTGATAGAAATCCGGGTCAATCCCCAATGCTTTAGCGCGGCTACGCACGACCGATAAAGCAGCTTGGATGGATTCTTGCATCACATCACCCAGCTTACCGGTTTGAATCATTTTGCCCTTACCTGGGAATTTTACCGCTTCGATGGTGAGCAATTCGCCCCCCACTTCAGTCCAGGCAAGACCTGTTACCTGCCCAACTTGATTCGTTTGCTCGGCCACTCCGTAGTCAAAACGATGTACACCAAGATACTTTTCCAAGTTTTTCGGGGTAACAGTAATCTTTTTATCGCTTGGTTTCATCAAAAGACTCTTCACTACCTTACGGCAGATGCGAGCAATTTCCCGATCCAAGCTACGCACACCGGCCTCACGTGTGTAGTAACGCACCACATCACGCACAGCTGTGTCGGAGATCACCAACTCACCCTCTTGTACGCCATTAGCCTTAACTTGCTTTGGCACTAAGTACTTTAGGGCAATATTTACTTTTTCGTCTTCGGTATAGCCCGACAAACGAATAACTTCCATCCGATCCAGCAAAGCAGGAGGAATATTTAATGAATTTGCGGTGGCAACAAACATCACATCCGACAAATCAAAATCAACTTCCAGATAATGGTCGCTAAATGCGTGGTTTTGTTCCGGATCCAACACTTCCAACAAGGCAGAAGAAGGGTCGCCACGGAAATCTGCGCCCATCTTATCGACTTCATCAAGTAAAAATAGCGGATTTTTCACGCCAATTTTAGTCATCGACTGCAAAATCTTGCCCGGCATTGAGCCGATATAGGTGCGGCGATGCCCACGAATCTCGGACTCGTCACGCACGCCACCCAAGGCCATGCGTACAAACTTGCGATTGGTTGCGCGTGCAATCGACTCGCCCAAGGAGGTCTTACCCACGCCCGGCGGCCCTACAAGGCACAGAATCGGCGCTTTAAGCTTTTCAACACGGCTTTGTACTGCGAGGTACTCAACAATGCGCTCTTTCACCTTTTCTAGCCCGTAATGATCGGTATCGAGCACCAATTCAGCAGCAGGTAATTCTTTGCTGATTTTGGTTTTCTTTTTCCACGGCAAATCGAGCAGGGTATCGATGTAATTACGCACCACGGTCGCTTCTGCTGACATAGGCGACATCATGCGTAATTTTTTAAGCTCGGATTCTGCTTTATCGCGCGCTTCTTTACTCATGCCGGCGTTCTTGATTTTTTTATCAAGCTCGTCGATATCGGCGTTTTCGTCTAATTCGCCCAGCTCTTTCTGAATCGCCTTAACCTGCTCGTTCAGATAATACTCACGCTGGCTTTTCTCCATCTGGCGCTTCACGCGCCCACGAATACGCTTTTCAACCTGCAAAATATCCAGCTCGGATTCCAGCTGTTTTAATAGCTGCTCCATCCGGCGACGCAGATCAAACATCTCGAGGATGGATTGCTTTTGCTCAAGCTTTAAAGGCAGATGCGCAGCAATCGTATCAGCCAGACGATGAGCATCTTCAATCCCAGCGAGGGAAGTCAGAATTTCTGGTGGAATTTTTTTATTGAGCTTAACGAACTGATCAAATTGAGTCAGCAAGGCGCGGCGCATGGCTTCTACTTCATGCCCCTGCTCACCACTTGCATCAACCGGATGAGCGATGGCGCTATAAAAGCCCGCCTCTTCATCAATATCAGTCACCTCGGCACGCTGACCGCCCTCTACCAGCACTTTTACCGTGCCATCGGGCAGTTTCAGCATCTGCAAGATGCTGGCAATCGTTCCTACAGGATAAATGTCAGCCAAGCCTGGCTCATCTTTCTGGGCGTTTTTTTGCGCAACCAGCAGGATATGGCGGCCATCTTCCATCGCGGCTTCTAGCGCGCGAATCGACTTTGGGCGACCCACAAATAGCGGGATAACCATATGCGGAAACACCACCACATCTCGTAGCGGTAGCAGCGGCAAATGGACATCGTCAGCAAACGCAACAGTTTGGGACATCAACAAGGGTCCTCAATAATGGATTTATCCCCCAGATCATGGGGGTGCGGGCAAGGAAATACAATGCCCTGGAACAAAAACTGACCTGAATATTTCAAATACCACAGGGGCATATGAAATATTCAAAATTAAACAGGCACTTGCACACGGCAAGTGCCTTCCCTCTTTAAACTGCAGCCGCTGGATCTGCGTACACAATCGTTGGTGCTGTTGCGTTCTTGATCACCGCCTCATCCACCACTACGCGCTCCACTCCCTTCAAGGAAGGCAGCTCGTACATGATATCCAAGAGTGATGATTCAACAATCGAGCGCAAACCACGCGCACCGATCTTACGCTCCATCGCCTTATGTGCAATCGAAGCCAAAGCTTCTTTACCGACTTCCAGCTCAACGCCTTCCAAGGAGAACAACTTCTGATATTGCTTGATCAGCGCATTCTTTGGCTCGGTCAAGATAGACACTAGCGCCGCTTCATCCAACTCTTCCAGCGTTGCGGTAACCGGCAAGCGGCCAACAAATTCTGGGATCAGACCAAAGCGAATCAAGTCATCCGGCTCAACCGTGTGCAGCATTTTGCCGACACTGGTATTTTCGTCTTTGCTCATGACTTCGGCACCAAAGCCAATACCACTTTTCACTGAGCGATTACGAATAATCTTGTCTAGGCCTTCAAATGCACCACCACAAATAAATAAAATATTCGTGGTATCAACCTGTGGCATATCTTGATTTGGATGCTTACGCCCGCCTTGAGGCGGCACCGAGGCAACCGTGCCCTCTACCAGCTTCAAGAGCGCCTGCTGCACGCCTTCACCGGACACATCACGGGTAATAGAAGGGTTTTCAGATTTGCGGGCAATTTTATCGATTTCATCGATATAGATAATGCCGCGCTGGGCTTTCTCTACATCGTAATCACACTGAGCCAATAGCTTGGCAATAATGTGCTCAACGTCTTCACCCACATAGCCGGCTTCAGTCAGCGTAGTGGCGTCCGCAATCACAAACGGCACATCGAGAAGCTTAGCCATGGTTTGCGCAAGCAAAGTCTTGCCTGAGCCTGTTGGCCCAATCAAGAGGATATTAGACTTGGCTAATTCCACATCATTATCGCTCGACTTATTGCTAGTCAAGCGCTTGTAATGATTGTAAACCGCAACGGCTAAAATCTTTTTAGCACGCTCTTGCCCGATCACATAGGAATCCAGCGTGGTCCGAATTTCCATCGGCGTAGGCACACGCTTACCATCTGTAACTTGCTCAGCCTCGCCAATCACCGCTGCCGCTTCGTCTTTCAGCACATCACGGCAAAGCTCAATGCATTCGTTGCAGATAAAAACTTGTGGCCCAGCAATCAGCTTAACCACTTCGTGCTGGCTTTTACCGCAAAAAGAACAATAAAGGAGTTTTTCTGACATCGCCTAACCTACACCCCAAAAAAAACGGGCCATTGCAGCCTGTCTTATTTAAAACCACCAACCCGACAGGCCACTAGAATAAAAAACCGCCAGGCACGCTGGCGGCATTGTCACAACTCAGTACAAGCTTACTTGCCCGCTACCGTGCTACGAGATTGCAATACTTCATCAATCAGACCGTAATCTTTTGATTCTGCAGCACTCATAAAGTTATCACGATCAGTATCATGCTCAACCGTTTCGATGCTTTGGCCAGTATGCTTGGCCAGCATTTCATTCAGGGAGCGTTTAGTTTTGATCAATTCACGGGCATGAATTTCAACATCAGACGCTTGCCCTGATAAACCACCAATCAATGGCTGGTGAATCATAATGCGTGAATTAGGCAAGGCAAAACGCTTACCCTTAGCACCGCTAGATAATAAGAATGCGCCCATACTGGCAGCCATCCCTACGCACATTGTCGATACATCAGGCTTGATAAAATTCATTGTGTCGTAAATCGCCAGACCAGCCGTTACCGAGCCACCTGGGGAATTGATATACAGATGAATATCTTTATCTGGATTTTCGGATTCCAAAAACAACATCTGCGCAACAATCAGATTTGCGCTTTGATCGTTTACTGGGCCGACCAAGAAAATAACACGCTCTTTTAAGAGGCGCGAGTAGATATCATAAGAACGCTCGCCACGACCGCTTTGCTCAACGACCATTGGGATATACCCAAGGTTTTGCGGATCAAATTCTTGTCTCGACATCTTTTTCTCTCAGAAATTTAGGGTCATTCAAACGATAAAGTGCCACCTTAATGACACTTTATCGTAGCACCTAACTGAGAATGATTAGCCTTGTTGGCCCATCAGTTCTTCAAAGGACATGCCTTTTTCAGTTACTTGTGCCTTAGCTAATACAAACTCAACCACATTGTCTTCCAATGCCATTGATTCCGGACCCGCCAAACGCTCACGATCTTCAAAGTACCAAGCTACAACTTCGCTTGGATCTTCGTAATTCTGCGCCAAGTCTTCAACAACGGCCTTCACTTGTTCTAGCTTAGCCTCTAAAGCATTGCCTTTCACCAGTTCAGCTAAAGCCAAACCAAGGTGAACACGGCGCTGTGCTTGCGCTTCGAACATTTCCGGCGAGAACGGAACATACTTTGGGTCGATACCGCGTGCTTTCAAGTCTGCTAATGCACCTTCAGCCAAACGACCGATTTCTAATTGCACTAAAGCCTTAGGCAAATCAACTGGCGCAGCAGCGATCAGCGCAGTCATGACGTTTTCTTTAGCGCGTGCTTTCAGACGGAAGCGTACTTCGCGTTCTAGATTGCCACGTACTTCAGCGCGCATTTTCTCTACATCGCCATCGACAATACCGAGGCTTTTTGCGAATTCTGCATCGACTTCTGGCAAGATTGCAGCAGCAACATTTTTAACTGTGATTTCGAATACTGCAGTTTTGCCTGCAACATCGGCACCATGGTAATCAGCAGGAAATTCAACGCTAACCGATTTGGTTTCGTCTTCTTTCATGCCAATCACACCGGCTTCGAAACCTGGCAACATTTGACCCTTGCCCAGCAAGAAAGCGTGGTTTTCAGCAGAGCCGCCGTCAAACAATACGCCGTCGATTGCGCCTTTGAAGTCAACAATCACGCGATCGCCATCAGCTGCTTCGCGCTCTACGCGCTCAAAGCGAGTACGCTGGCGGCGCAGGATATCAACCGTTTTTTCTACTTCAGCATCAGATAAATCCAATACTGGTTTTTCAATTTGAGCAGCAGCTAAATCGCCGATCACCACTTCTGGGTACACTTCAAAGGTCGCCGAGAATTGGAAATCGCCTGTTTCTTCCGCCGCATCTTTTGGCTCGAAACGTGGATAGCCCGCTACGCGCAGCTTTTGCTCTTGCACAGCCTGACCAAAACTCACTTCAACTGTTTCACCCAACACTTCTTCTTGGATGCGGAAGCCGTAGTTTTGCGCAACGATCTTCATCGGTGCTTTGCCCGGACGGAAACCAGCAATTTTTGCTGTTTTTGCAACGTGCTTTAAGCGTGCGTTAACTTGTTCGGTAATTTCTTCCCGAGGCACGGAAATAGACAGGCGACGCTCGAGTTGATTCAGGGTTTCTAGTTGTACTTGCATTTCAAACCATTCCTATGGGGGATCAACGCGCGTACACGCATCTTAATAAATAGGGGATAAAGCCAGCTCATCAGCAGCAATACGCAAGATCCGTAGGATCTTCAAGTGCCCAACCTGCCCCTAAAAGAGCAAGCAGACGCCTAGCGCCCAGTGTGACTTACCAACAAAGTCGGTAAGTTTAGCGCACAACAGGGCGCAAATCCAAACAGAATTATTAACCAGCCGCAAGACTACCCCAAACACAACCCCAATCAGGCTTTAAGCCAGCAAAAAACTGAGCATGATTGATCGCGGGCAGATTGGAATTGAGCAGAAGGCAAGGCTAGTTTTTTTAGAGCTGAAAGGCACGATTAAAAACAAGAACAGGAAGATTTCTTGCTATCTTGCTACGAATTATTTTGAGCTGCACACCAGCAACCCAAAACACACAAAAATTACGCGCATGAAAAAAGCCGCAAGAGCATCACTCTTGCGGCTTTTTCAGAATATTTGGTGGGGGATAAGAGACTCGAACTCTTACACCTTACGGCGCTGGAACCTAAATCCAGTGCGTCTACCAATTCCGCCAACCCCCCACTTCTCTTCGCTGCGTTTGCTTGTGCACCGAAGGAAGACCCGCATTCTATGTGAGGAACTCAGCCTTGCCAAGTGTTTTTTCAAAAATATTTCAAAAAACTTTTTCAAAGACCATCAAGAGCACGATTATGTTTAATATATCAGTAAGATAATCGCAATCTACCACAGCCCATAAAAAGTTTATGTCATACTCCGCACAGCTTTTCACCCCTTACACTCTAACGTCACTCTGCCCGTGAACGATCATATACATACACTCCTACGCATTCTTCCTGCTTGTGATCTTGCAACGACAGAAGTCCGCTGGTTTACCGAGCAGGCATCCGGCTCGGCAACACTTAGCGCACTCCCTCGTGCACAGCGCATCGAGCTTATTGTCCCTGCGGCACTTTCCAATATCTATATCGCCGCGCTGCCCAAGCAATCTTTAGCACGGCGCTACAAGCTCTTGCCCCATCTTTTAGAGGATCGCCTACTTAGCCCGGCAGCCACTCTGCACTTCGGCCTTAAAGATCAGAGCAATAAAATTATTGCTGTAGAGAGAAAATGGCTGGAGCGCTGCCTTAGCCTGCTCGCCGAACACCAGATCACCCCGAGTGCAGCATGGAGTCTTTACGACTTTTTGCCCGAAGGTACACACTGGTGCATCGCCCTTGATCAGCAAGCCTGCCTTGTACGCACCCCTGAAGGGCAATACAGCCAGTTTGAAGATGCAAGTATTTTAGATGGGCTGATTGGCGACGCGCCGCGTGAAGATTTGATCCTCGCAGATTTAATCCAGCACACAGAGCCCGGCACTAATTTGCTACAAGGTGATTTTGCGCAACGCAGCCAATGGCAATTTGACTGGAAAACACTGCAAACACCTGCACTATCATTAAGTGCAATTTTTGCAGTAGTTTTACTCGGGCAGATCGGTGACTGGTGGCAATTACGCAGCACCAAGCTGGCTTTGCAGCGTGAAATGCGCCAAACCTATGCTGCAGCCTTTCCGGGCGAGCCGGTGTTCGACCCCATATTACAATTACAAAGCAAGCTGCGCGAAGGCGGCGGGCTCAGCAGCAATGGCGCAGGCGACAGCCTGGATCTGCTCCTGCAAGTGGCCAATATTGCAGGAAGCGGCCTGCAATTAGAACAGCTGGAATACGCCAATGGCTCGCTCAGTCTAGAATTGCCCGACTCTCAAGCCAGCAGTCTGCAAACCCAGCTAAAAGGAGCAGGCCTGTCTGCAGAAACACAAGCCGCCACAACAGGACGGATGAAAATACTCATCCGCGCCCAAGCCGTAAAATGAGCCACACAAGCATGAATAAATTAAAAGAATTTTGGCAACAAAGAAACCCGCGCGAGCGCCTCTATTTAAGCGTATGCGGCAGCTTTGCGGCTTTTGCCATCCTCTACGCAGGCATTTGGCAGCCCATCAGCACATCACGCGCGCAATTGGGCAAGCAAGTACCGCAAATGCAATTGCAGCTAACCGAGCTACAAAGGCAATTAGCACAGCTTAAATCCAGCCCGGCAGGCCCAAGCCGCAACGGTGATTTACGTGCGGCAGTGCAAGCTAGTCTGGATGCTAAAAGTGCCACTGCGGATATCCAAGTGCTTTCTGCCGATAAACTACAAATTAAAATCGCCCAAATCCGCTTTGCCGATGCCCTACCCCTGCTTGCCGCCCTGCGTAGCGAAACCGGCTCGCGCATCAGCAGCTTGCAAGTCAGCGGCCCGGCACACAACGGCTTAGTACAATTAAGCGCAATCGTGGAGCGCCAATGAAGCAATATCTTTATCGCCGCAGTAAATTCCTTATCCCTCTTTTGCTGCTGTTTTTAATTTTGCAATTTCCCGCTTCATTTGCTTTGAAGTTTGTCCCCCCTCCTATCCAGCTTGGCGGAGTGAGCGGCACCATCTGGTCAGGGCGGCTTACCCCGCTGGGCATCAACGGCCAGCAGTTGCTAGATGAAGTCCGCTGGCAGTGGCAACCGGTCAAATTATTCAAGGGGCAATTAGTCTGGCAACTTGATACCCGCTACGGCAGCCAGGCAGGCAGCGCACGCTTGGCTCTTGGCTTGGGCGGCTCCCGGTTTGAAGCGATTAAGCTCACCCTACCCGCCGCGCCTTTATTTGCCTTAGACAAGAAGCTCGCTCCTTTTCAGCTAGGTGGCCAGCTTGAGCTTGAGGCAGACAAAATTGCGGCTCAGCAATCAAGCGAAATCAAGCTAGCCTGGCAAAATGCCAGCTCACTGGTAACGCCCCAAGCCAATCCTTTTGGCAGCTACTTAATCAAATTGCAGCCCAATTTAGACTGGGCTATCGCTCCGCAAGGCGGCGGCGCTTTAGCCATTAACGGCCAAGGCAAGATTGACCCAAAACGCGGCCCGCAAGGCGCTTTACTGCTTAAACCAGCCAGCGGCAAAGAAAGCCTATTTGCCCCTTTACTAGATCGCATGCCGTTAAACGGCGATCAGCGTGAACTCAAGCTTGGCAGCTAAGCCGCCCGCTCTATACTCCAGCAAATCGCCTGCAGCGATTTACTTATTGGCAAGGAAAAAACAATGAAAAAAATCGAAGCAATCATCAAACCTTTCAAGCTCGACGAAGTGCGCGAAGCCTTATCAGAGCTCGGTATTTCCGGCCTGACAGTCACAGAAGTAAAAGGCTTTGGCCGCCAGAAAGGCCATACCGAGCTATACCGTGGCGCAGAATATGTAGTCGATTTTCTGCCCAAGGCCAAGATCGAAGTAGTACTTGAAGACAGCAAAGTAGAAACCGCTATCGAAGCCATTATCAAAGCGGCGAACACCGGCAAAATTGGCGACGGCAAAATCTTTGTCACCCCCGTTGAATACGTTGTGCGAATTCGCACGGGCGAGATTAACGAGCAAGCGATTTAATAATCCCAGCACGAAACGAGGCATCGCTCGCCAATTGATTCTTCAGGAACAATACAAGGGGTGCTCTGTTAAATATAAAAATGCGACTTGAAAGGTCGCATTTTTATTGGGCAAAAACGGTGTATCAAAATAATCTTTAACACAAAATCACACAAAAAGACCAATTTAACCTGCTTTGCAAACCACTGTAAATTTTATCTGATACAAAATGTAAGACCTAACCCCATTATTTTTCTTTGTTTATTGCTTTCAATTTATATTTACCGTGAGTTTTTTATGATCGTAAAAAGAATAAAATCCTACGTCGTGGCATCACTGGTCATTGTGCTGCTAAATGGTTGTGCACTAGTGAGCATAGCTGGAATTGGCATCCGTATTGCAGTCGAAGATGCCAATCAGCAATACAAATGGGAGCAGGAGAAATATTGGCTCGATTTTTATGGGCGTCAGTCGATCGAAGTAAACTGCTGGGCGCATCCGGGAGTCGACCCAAAGGCAAATATAAGTTTTGAATTCAAAAGCCGCGCGGATATCTTTGGAGTGGAGGCTCTACACTGTAATGGCATAGGCAAGAGTACAATCTTGCCACTCTGGCGACCGCAGTATGAATTTACTTTGGCACGAAATACTTATCAACTAGACTTAACCAACCCAGACCAAAGTAAATGGGTTGATGAGACATTAAAATCCATAAGCTTCACCCAGAGTTATCAGAACGCCCAGCGGCTCGATATTCATATCTACCCAAACAATGAAACAAGGATGTTGTTTATTACCGGCTACCCCAACCATATGCGCTGGATTGCTGGCGAAAACACTGGGAAAAAAAGTAAAATTCCTAGCTTTAGCCCAAATTACCCCTATCCACTAAATGAAACTGCACCTCCGCAAGTTGATATAGGCTTATTCTTTAACGAAGCAGAAGATCTGCCAGTACAAAACAACAAGTAAGAGTCACGGAAAATCTATAGGTCAGGCCTTGCATTTGACATAAAGCAATCAATTTAATTTGCTTTGTAAACCACTGTAAATTTTGTCTAATATAAAATGTAAGACCTGACCCCATGCTTCATTTGCACACCCAATATGGTGGTTTTTATGCCGCTTTAGAGGGGCTACATATTGTTAGGCAGCAACCAAACATGATCGATAGCATGAATGAAATTCAAAAAGCGCTCCTCTCAGAGTGTGCCAGCCGGTGGTTTAAGAATCCTGCCGGAATAACCGCATCCGATTTAGCAAGGGAATTTGGAATTTCCAACGAAGAGGCCTGCAAAGAAGTTGAGCTTTTGTGCGAAGCAGGTTACGGGAAGATGAATCGCGACGCAGAGTTCACAGAACTATCTTTAGACACGGGAAATCCACAAGCCGATTTTACTTTTACCCCACTTAAGACACACGTCTTCTTCCCGTCCAAGCAAGTTCTTGCTGACGCCTTTTATGAGTCGGAACTCCCAAGACAAAAATTGCCGGAGTACGTCATCAGGCTTCACCTTGGTGCGCATCAGTGCGGCCTGGTCTTCTTCGACGAAGAAGTGCTCTCCAGATACTTTGAACACCCAGAGTTTTACGAAATTAAAGACTCTCTCGCAGGTGGTTCCATCTCGACGAACTCCGAAGCAGGTGAGGATCGACATCTATACGTCAGGTACGGCAAGTGCAGGCTCAAAACAGGCCACATTGCCATAAGCGCAATTCACAAAGACCTTGCGCACATGGGAGCTTCAGAACAGCGCTACTGGCATGCTCACGAAATCATCGACCCAGCAATAGATGCCGAGGATGACAACTTCCGGCGGTTTCTTGACCGCACTTATGAGGGCGCATGGGTTGAGTACCCTGACCCAATTCGCAACCTTTTGGCTGAAGTAGTTGGCGTAAATTTAGACCTAAGTCCTCTGTCGCTTTTCACACGTACAGAGAACGTCCATCTTCGAATGCCGGTTGAGCAAACATATAAGTCCTACTGCGACTGCGCAAGTGAACTGTACAAAGTTGTTGGACCCGATGCACTGTCACAACCCACGTTAAAAGCCTTGCTACAAGAGCGCTTTGGGCATACACAAGAAGACTTCATCCATCCAGAGTCTAAGCGGGCACTAAGCAGCTTGCAGCTTCTTGGTTTGCTCGAGTCCAAGCTCGGCGTTCCTGACGCTATTAACAGGCCGCTGAAAGAGGTCGCCAAGCTTCGTATCGAAGCTGACCACAAAATACTAGCTCCGCAAGCGCCAAATCGCTCGTACTCTAACGACTTCTCAAACCTCTGCGTCGAACTTAAGAATGGTATCGTCGAAATACGCGCAGCCTTGGCTCGCTCATAGTCGCCGCCTAACTGGGCGTTCAACGCGGACGCCCACACAGGCCATGCCTTCGGCATTCTCATAATCTATGGGGTCAGGTCTTGCATTTGACATTAAGCAACCAATTTAATCACCTTTTCAAACCTCAAAAATAACTGGGGTCAAAGTAAAGTTAAATCCGCTTTCTTCGGCTCTAAAAGCATTAAGAATAGTAGAATTTAATTTTGTTCTGACCCCAGTTATTACTGACCCCAGTTATTAGAAACTACTAATCAAAAGCAGTGGATGATTGATTATCTAAAAAAAAGTCTAAAGGGTCAGGTCTTACATTTGACATTAATTAATTTAACCGGCCTTGCAAATCACTATGAATTTTATCTAATGCAAAATGTAAAGCCTGACCCCATTACTTTTTGGGTGATCAAATACCTTCTTTGAGGCTACTTAACACTCATTTAAATAATTTTCTTACAGCCTAATCGAAGTTAAATTCGAAAATTACAAAAAAATAAAGCCGTGCAAATAAACTGCACGGCTTTATGACCAGAATAGCTAGGGTTATTGCGGCCGGTACGTTACTTTCATGGTGTAATCCGCTGCTGAATAGCCGTTAAGCAGCAGGTAGACGTCGCCATTTGCTGACAGGCTTAGTTCGCACTTTTCTGTGCTATTTGGGCCGTCTGATTTGCAATCAAAAGTGCTGGTCGTTGGGGCGCTGCCTTTTTTAAGGTATAGATCTGCATCGCCCGTGCCGCTTAACGCCACGCTGATGTTGCCACCTGCGCCAACTTTAAACGGGCCAAAACTTTGTTTTTGCCCTAAAGTCAGTTTGCCGGAAAAGTTTTCTACTTTATCGGCAGGGCCGGGGGTAACTGGGCCATCGCTTCCCAATTCCACCATAAAGGCCAGCGCCATTTTAGAGAATTTCAGGGCATGCTGAGCCTGATTGCCGCTGCTGGCATAGGTGTCATTGGCGGTATGGATTTTAGGGTTGGCCTGATTGAATGCGGATTCAAAAGGCATAGAGGCAAAATAACCCTGCCCACTCCACGATGCATGATCCGAGCAGGCATAGCCGCATTTATCGTAGCCAATTTTAATCGCTGGCAAATAGGATGTAAGCAGATTAGCTACAAACTGGTTTTGCGCGTTATCGGTGTAATCAGTGTAAAGGTAGATGTCTTTATCCGAGCCTTTGTAGTTGGTCATATCCAGCTGCATCACCCCCACTACATTGGCATTGGCGGCTTTAAAACTTTTGGCAATTTCTTGCGAGCCGCGCAGGCCCACTTCTTCTGCGGCATAGCCCATTAATTTAAGCGTGCGCCGCGGCTTGTAGCCGCCTGCCACCATCACCCGCAATACCTCGGTCATGCTGGCAATACCGGATGCATCATCATCGGCCCCCGGTGCCAGCATGCTTTCGCCCGAGCCGTGGTTGCTGATTGAATCAAGATGGCCGCCCAATACCACGACCTCCCCTGAATTATCTGTGCCTTTAATCGTTAAGATCACCGATTTTTGCGCCCAGGCTGCATGGGTAAATTGCTCAACCGTAATATCACTGCGCCCTGCTGCCACTTGTTGCCAGCGCGTTTTGATCCAGTTAGAGGCATTCACGCCTGATGTGGAGGTGTAATAGCGATTGGTAAAGGCAGATAAATCCACAATCGTTTGCGCAATATTGCTGTCTTGCATTTGTGGCAGCAATGCATTCACCACGCTTTGATTATCCAGCGTATACGAAGGCCTTACCGCGGCCAGCAGCGAGACAGTCGGCTGCAGTGCCTGACGCCCGGCCGCTTCGCTGGCGTGGAACATAAAACCACCGCAACGCTTTAGCTCGTGGTGCACGGCCTCTGACAAGCCGAGCAATTGGCGCTCGTCCACCTCAACCAAATGCACGCGCTCCATGGCCAGCAGACCCTCTTGTGGCAGGATGCTTTTGCTCTCCTTGGCAATGGTTTTAGGGGCTAACTTTTGCAGCTGTAAATAAGCGGCGTCGCCTAAAGTAATCCAGACTTTTTTAGGGGCTGCTTCAACAGCAGACGTGGCAATCATGCTGCTGCATAGCAATGCAGCCAGAATTTTATAATTCATGTGTGAAATCCTTGGTAATTAGATTATAAATCCCAAAAAAAAAGCCCCACTCACATTCGGAGCGGGGCTGAGATCAACTTAATTACTGATGATTTGCAACCAGCGTTGCACCACTAAACGCGGTATACGCTTTTAGCAGCAGATGGTAAGTACCTGCTTTTGGTGCTGCGATTGTGATGGTTTCGGTATTGGTGGTGCCATCAGATTTAGCGTCATAAACCGAAGTGGTTGGCGCTACACCAAATTTAGCGTAGATATCAGCATCCCCTGTGCCACCCGATGTTTTAAAGGTGAGGTTTTTAGCACCGGTAGGGATCACAATGGTGTAAGCCACTGTTGCGTTTGTTGCTAGGCTCAGGCCTGTAACTGGCACACCTCTAACGAGTACTTTACCTGGAAGTGGTGGCTTAACAATGCAGCTTACGCCCACAGCTTCAAAAGCAGCAGTCACATCAGCAACGACATAACCACGGCTCAATGCTGCTTTTTCCACACCGCAAGCGCCTTGATCAAAGGTGCTATTGGCTGTCCAGTGCAAGCGGTTCGCATCCACCATCACTTCAAAGGCTTTACGGGTATTCCAGCCTGCTTTAGTAGACAGCAAGTAGAAGGCTTTGTTGTATACGCCGCTGGTCAAGTGAACATCGATGCTATCGTTATATTTGCTGGCATGCGCAATAGAGCGACCATCTTTCGTTGGATCGTCCATATAGCGTAAAGCCCCGTTGGCTTTAAAGATTTCCGCGCCTACCTGAAAGTCATTATTAGACTTCATATAGTATTCAGCGGCTTCACCTGCCATATCAGAGAACGCTTCGTTCATCCCGCCCGACATCTTGGAGTAAACCAGCCCTGAGTTTTGCTCGGTAAAGCCGTGGCTTACTTCGTGAGCGGATACATCCAAGGACACCAGCGGATAGAAAGTGCTTGCTCCATCACCAAAATGCATGGCCGAGCCGTCCCAGAATGCATTTTCATAGTTGTTGCCATAGTGCACTTTCATGTAAAGCGTTTGAGTAATCGGGCGCAGAGCAAACCAGTCTTTGTACATATTAAAAACCACATTGCCGAAGTAATGCGCGTCATTTAGCGGCGAGAATGCGCCGTTAGCTGCCTTATACGTATTGCGTGGGCAAGTAAACTGATAAGGCGCAGTGCCTGATGTACCGTTTTTCAAATCAACCGTAATCACATTGCCGCTATTCATTTTGCAATCGTCGGTCACGACCAGCGGGCCATATTTAATGCCGTATTCATACTGCCCTGTTTTTGTATTGCCACCGGGGCCGGTTGCGTCTTTATGTGCCATCCCTTCCCAACGATCCAGCACCACACCGGTATTGGCATCAAGAATAAAATGCGGGCGGCTTGGTTTTTTGCTATTGCTCGCCACAAAAGACACCACATAAATCAGCTGTGCCACATTATTTGCGCCCAGCGTGACGTAGAGTTTGGCCTGATCATTCTCAGTTTTAAACGCACGAGCCTGTGTTTTTGCCAACTCTAAAATCTGCGCTTGCGAATAAGTAGGCTTAGCGCTTGGCAAATCATTAGTTAAATCACGCAGCATGGCACCAGATAACTGAGCCTGACCTGCATTGCGGCTTTCAACAATGCCTTCACCCCATACCGGCACACCCTGGTGAAACTGTTGATAGCGAGTAACAACTTTGCCATCAGCGTAAGTCTGGCTACGCGCAGTTTGCAACTCATCGGCCTTTAAACCCAACAAGCCATGCACACCATCGTTAGTGAGCGAACGTGTTGTCAGCCCGGCTGATGGCACATAGTTTTCCAGATCCACACGTTCAGCGGCCATGGCATTGAAAGCTCCACCCAATAAAACGACCATCAGCAGAGGACGTGCTACATGATTTAATGCTTGCTTCATTATTTGCGACCCTTTTTAAGTTTAGCGGGGTATACCCCAATGAACGCCGGTATCTGCCGAGGATAAATGACAGGCACAGACAAGCTAATTAGCAGTGCTTAACTGCGTAATAGCAATTCGGATTAATTCAACGCTGGATAAATGCGCCCCATAGATTTATAAATTACAAGCCGCTTATTTAAGCTGCGACTTTGTTATTAAACATTAGAAAAAAGTTTGACTAACATCAAGAACTTTTTTTAATTTGATGTTTTTTTTTAAAACCCTTATTAATTTCGTATAGATGACGCAATAAAATGCCAGACCTTTCAAAAAAAATATGATTCACTCTGGCTTAAACACTAGGGAATACACCAACAAAGAACAACTTATAAAAACCAGCTATCACTATCCAATACCATTTAAAACAACTAGCAAATTGTGCTAATAAATTATTTAAATATCACAGCCAGTTATTAGCAACAAAGTTGCAAATAGGGTCACAAAAAAACAATCTAAAACAGCAATGAGCAGAAATAAAAAAGGCCACTCGAAAGTGGCCTTTTTTATTTACGATTACATTAGCGATTGATTAATCACTCGGGGTAACTCACTATCCATATCATGGCCATACTCCCAAACCATAATACCGCCAAGTTGCTTACTCTTAATATACTGCGCTTTGTATTTCAGGCTTTCCTGATCTTCGTAAGTCACCATCAGATCACCATCAAATAGCCAGGGCGCTTTGGCAACCGGATCCCAATACCGCGTCGCACCCTTGGCTTTTAAAGCCTTGATATCTTGCCAAGTAATGCCATCATCATAAGCGCCTTTTTTATAAGCATTAAACAAGCCATTATTGGTGCTGGCTACACCTTGCCATGCGCGCCCATAGAAAGCACTACCCATTAGCAGTTTCTCTGGTTTAACACCGGCATTCAAATATAAATTCATCGCCTGATCAGCGCTCCAGCCACCGCCTTCAGGGTCTGCTTTATTTTGATATAGATTAGTATGGTGGCTGGTTTTTTTACTCCAGGACCCGGCAAAGTCATAAGCCATGACTTTCATATAATCGACCGATTTAGCCACACGAATCACATCAATGTTTTGTAAAAACCAAGCTGCCGCAGGCACGGCTACCGATAATTGATATTGCTTACCCGTTTTTGCACCATATTGATTTAAAGCGGCTCTGGTTTCTTCTAAAAGCTTGGGATAGTTTTCTTTATCGCTTGGATCTTTTGCAATTGGCAACCAATCTGGGCCAACGGGGTATTCCCAATCGTAATCAATTCCTGCTAGTTTATGCTCATCAATTAACTTAATAACGTTCGCAATAAACTGCTTGCGGGTTTCTGGTGTTCTGGCCATTTGTGAAAAACCATCAGCACCCCAGCCACCAATCGACACATTCACTTTTAAATGTGGGTATTGGCTTTGCAATTTAGCCACCTCATCCCACATATTTGCAAATGGGGCGATGGTGGCGGTTTTATCTGAATTAGGCTGCGGCTCTAAATCTTTAATATAAACTTCGGTGCCATTACGAATTAAACCAAAGCTTAGGTTTAAAGTGGTGAGCTGATTACCTTGAATATCACTGGCCCGCCAGCGGTGGCCCATATCCATATCTTTAGGTGTAGAGCCAATTGGCCAGGTGCGGATATAAGCCACAACCTGCTTATCATGTGATTTAACAGTTGGAATAGCAGGCGCTACAGAAACAGCTGTATTTTTTGAAGGCGTTGAAGCACATGCGCCAAGTAGTGAAGCTGCGGCGAAGGCGATTAGTATTTTTTTCATCCCCACATCCCGATCAAGAGTGAGGGGCCAGTTTACGACTTTATTTACTTTAACGTAAATATTTCACAAATTAGTGAAATTTATACGACAGTTTTCTTCCTGTCTTTTTCAGCCTGCCGCCTTTCACGAAAAAAAGCTTTCAATAAATTGGACGATTCCTCACTCATTACGCCTTGCACCAGCTGCGTTTGATGATTCAAACGGCAATCAGCAAAGGGATTAATGACGCTGCCCGCAGCGCCCGTTTTAGGATCTGTCGCGGCATAAACCACCCGGGCAATCCGCGCATGCATAATCGCCCCGGCGCACATAATGCAAGGCTCTAGCGTGACATACAACTCGCACTCGGGCAGGCGATAGTTGCCCAAATGGCGCGCCGCCTGCCTGATCGCCATCATTTCAGCATGGGCACTCGGATCATGACGCAAAATAGGCTGATTGCAACCACGGCCAATAATCTCGCCCCGATACACCACAATCGCCCCAACCGGCACCTCGCCCAGCTCTTTCGCCCGCTCAGCCTCAATCAAGGCCTGCTGCATAAAATCTAAATCATTCATAAACATACAACTTAATCAAAAAAGTTCTGTAGACACAGAGAACACAGAGGTAAAAAGCAGCACATGGAGAAAAACCATGAGAAATCACACTGCAATAAACGTGCTTATTAATAAACATAGTTAGGTCGGTGTTTTTTTCTCTGTGTGCTCTGTGTTCTCCCTGCGCTCTGTGTCTACAGATTTTTTGTGATTTTTTAAGCCACACCCAGCATTTCTGCCGCGTGTTGGCGTGTGGTACCGGTGATTTCCACGCCGCCCAGCATACGGGCGATTTCTTCGATGCGCTCTTCCACACTCAGCATACGAATAGTGCTTAACACGCCTGATTTCGATTGTGTTTTACTTACTTGCAACTGCTGAAAACCGCAGGCGGCGACTTGGGGTAAGTGGGTAATACACAACACCTGCCGCGCCGCGCCTAGGTCCGCCAGCATGCGGCCAACGATCTCGGCCACTCGGCCACCGATACCCACATCCACCTCGTCAAAAATCAGCGTAGGCACATTGGCAACTTGGCTGGTAATCACTTGCAAGGCGAGGCTGATACGGGATAGCTCGCCGCCCGACGCCACCTTGGCCATCGCTCTTGCCGGGGTCGTAGGATGATTCGCCACCATAAACTCTACTGTTTCCAAACCAAAACTAGCGGGGGCTTCATGTGCGTGCAAGGCAATTTCAAAGCGGCTACCAACCAAGGCCAGCAGTTGCAATTCTTTAGTCACCATTTTAGAGAGCTTATCTGCGGCGGCCTTACGGCTGGCGGATAGTTGCTTGGCCGCTTTGCGGTAATCTGCTTCTAATTTTTGAGCACGACGGCGCACAGCATCTAGCCCAGCACTGCCGCCCAATTCGGCAAGGCGATGCTGCCAGGCGGCTAGTTTTTCTGGCAGCTCAGCAGGCTCTACCCGATATTTACGCGCCATACGAAAGATGGCATCTAAGCGGCTTTCTACATCAGCGAGGCGCGCAGGATCTAGCTCTAGGTGATCGCTATAACGGCGCAGCGCGTACACGGCCTCGCTCATTTGCGCTTCGGCACTGGCCAATAACTCCAGCGTTTCTGAGATACCCGCATCAAAATCCGCCAAGGCAGACAACCGCCCCGCCACCGATCCTAGCCACGACTGGCAGTTTTCATCGCCATCGGCCAGCATCAGCAAGCCACTTTGCACGCCTTCGATCAGGCTGGCAGCGTGGTGCAAGCGCTTATGCTCGGCTTGCAGCTCTGGCCATTCTGCTGCGGTAAATTGCAAAGCAGATACTTCATCCACCTGCCATTGCAAGCGTTCTCTCTCGGCATCAAAAGCTTCGGCGTTATTCTCGGCAATCGCCAACTCATCAACGACGTTTTTCCAATCTTTAAATAAGCCCGCTACTTCTTTTGCAAGGCCCGTGCTTTCTGCGTAGCCATCGACCAACTCTCGCTGCACTTCAGAGCGCAGCAGGGATTGCGGCGCATGCTGGCCATGGATATCCACCAGCTGCTCGCCCAGCGATTTAAGCTGCGTCAGCGTTGCCGCAATGCCATTAATCCACGCACGGGATTTGCCATTGCTATCAATGCTACGACGAATCAGTAATTCTTCTGGCTCGTCCCCCAGCAAAGCTTCTTCTTCCAGCCAGGCACGCGCATTTTTAGGCGGAGCAAACCGTGCTTGCAAATCGGCTTTTTCGGCACCATGACGCACCACAGCGCTTTCTGCCCGCCCACCCAGCAGCAAACCCAGCGCGTCAATCACGATAGATTTACCAGCCCCCGTTTCACCCGTTAAGGTGGTGAGGCCCGAGCGAAAGTCGAGAGACAGCTCTTGCACGATGACAAAGGATTTAAGCGAGATAGAAAGCAGCATGGCGCTTTTTTACACCTTGGTTACGGTTGCCACAGAGATTATAAAAATCAGTGAAATGGTTAAAAGCTAAAGATCTGTAGACACAGAGATAAAGAGAGAACACTAAGAACACAGAGAAAAACATGACGTTTTCAATAAGTGCTTCAGGCTGAGTGATTGATCATAACCTTGCACTACATATTAACTGTTCATCACAAGATTCGCCGCAAACACATACTTATCTCGTTTTTCTCTGTGTCTACAGAACTAAGCCTTGTGAGCCACTACAATTACAAACGCTCGCCCCAGCGTAGTTTTTCGCGCAGTGTGTCGTAGTAGTGATAACTATTTGGGTGCAATATTCTTAAGGTATTGCGATAGCGGCTAATCAATACACGATCTTTTTCTTGTAAATCACAGTGCGACTGATTGTCGTAATACACCCGTGCATCTTGAGCACGGGTCAGCAAAAATTCCACCGCACAGGTATCGTTCACCACAATCGGGCGATTCGATAGCGATTGCGGGCAAATCGGTACCAGTGCAATTGCGGGCAGGCTAGGATGCAAAATCGGCCCACCGGATGCCAGAGCGTAAGCCGTAGAGCCGGTTGGCGTTGAAACAATCAAGCCGTCCGAACGCTGACTATATACAAAGCGGCCATCAATGAAGATTTCAAATTCGATCATGGCGCCGGTATTACCCCGGCTAAATACCACATCATTAAACGCTAAGGCGTTGTCAATTTCATGACCATCACGCACTACGGTGGTTTCAAGCAGGATGCGCTCTTCGGGGATAAACTCACCGTGCAGCATGGCGATCACTAGCTCGTCCATTTCATCAACTGAGATATCAGTCATAAAGCCTAGGCGGCCTTGGTTAATCCCCAGCAGCGGAATGCGATAGGGCGCAAGCAAACGCGCCACGCCCAGCATGGTGCCATCCCCGCCCAGCACAATGACTAAATCCGCCACTTTGCCGATATTATCGCGGCTTACATCCTGATGCTCGGTAATGCCGTGCTCTTCTGCGGTGGCCTGATCGAGTAAAACTTTAACGCCAGCAGCGGTTAACAGCGTGGCAAGACGGCGTATAGGCTCGTCCAGATTAGGCGTGCCAGCACGCCCTACAACAGCGACGGTTTTGAACAGTAGACTATGCATAAGCTCATTAGACCCGATTTTTTAATAAATAACACCCGTAGTCAGTTATGTTATTGCATTCTTGGGGCCTGCGCCTAGCCGGAAGATTCCCTTCTGGCTCCAAACGCTCTCCGTACTGGCCAAGCCTGACTTAAACAGAGGCAATACACAGCGTGCTACACAGATACATTGCGAAAGGTAAATAAGGCGGCTCCAAGCAAGCAGCAGTGAAATAACCGGCAGTGCTGATCTACTTTAAAACCTAAGAAACTGCCCGGCATTTTTGAAAGCAGGGGCTTGCCCACAAGCGAAACTCCTTGTAAAACGAAGTAAGATTCGCAACTTGGTCCACCACCACCGCCCTATATGCTGAACGATCGTTCTCAAATTCTACTTAAAACCCTCGTCGAGCGCTACATTGCTGACGGCCAGCCTGTTGGCTCAAAAGCTTTACAGCATTTCTCAGGGCTAGATATCAGCTCCGCAACAATCAGAAATACCATGGTTGATCTGGAAGCGCTGGGCTTTGTAGCCAGCCCGCATACCTCTGCGGGCCGCATCCCCACCGCCTTGGGCTACCGTCTATTTGTTGACTCTTTGCTTACCGTGCAAACTTTAGATCAACTCACTCTGACGGGGCTGGCGGAACAATTACCGATAGACAGCCCGCAACGCAGCGTAGCCGCCGCTTCGCAAATTTTATCGCAGCTCACCCAGTTTGCCGGTGTTGTGCAAAGCCCAAGGCGGCATGAGCTTTTGCTCAAGCAAATCGAATTTATGCAATTATCCGAGCGCCGTGTGTTGCTGATCCTAGTGACCAGCGATGGCGATGTGCAAAACCGTATTTTGCAAACTGAACGACTATTTAGCAGCAAAGAGCTTAACGAAGCTGCTCACTTTTTAAATGAATATTGCTCAGGCAAAACACTGGCGGCATTAAGCCATATTGTGCAAAACGAATTAGTCAGATTAAAAAGCGATATTGTCAGCCTGATGAATGCCGCCGTCGTGCTGGGGGCTGAATTAGCAAACCATAACGATTCTATGGTGATTGCGGGCGAGCACCAGCTACTTGGCTTTGGTGATTTATCATCCAATGTGGCCAGAATGCGCCAGCTATTTGCGCTATTTGAGCAAAAAACGGCGCTGCTACAATTGCTGGATTTAGGTAATCACGCTGATGGTGTAAAGATTTATATCGGCGGTGAATCCGGCCTGGCACCGCTGGACGACTGCTCAGTAATCACAGCGCCTTATCGCGTAAATGGCGAAATTGTTGGCACACTGGGGGTGATTGGGCCTACCCGAATGGATTATGAAAGAGTAATTCCTATTGTTGACATCACCGCCCAGCTATTGTCTTCGGCACTTTCTCAATAAACTCCTCTTTAAATGACAAGGGCTCACTTCCCTAGCGCTGCCAGCGATACAAAGACACAATCGGCTCAAGGGATGTGTTTTTTATGAGCCACAAGCCATATTCACTCTGAAATTGCTCAACGCGATCTACCCAGCACAACATCTTCTCTCATGATTGCATAGCCTTTCATGGATAATACAAACCACCATTAGAAAAGCGAAGACCATGCGTAAACTTCTCCCCCTGTTATTAGTCAGCCTGATGGGCATGGCGCACGCCGACGAAGCCTTAGTTGCCCGCGAAGATGTACAGGCTTATATCAAGGCCACCGCTGCAGCGCATCAGTTTAGCGAAGAAGAGCTGGTGCAGACGCTCAGCCGCGCCACGCATAAAAGCAATGTGCTGGATATCTTGGATCGCCCTTCCACCGCACGTCCTTGGTATACATTTCGCGTTAATTTTGTAAACCCGGCTCGCAGTTTGGCAGGGGCCAAATTCTGGCGTGAGCACGCCATTGCCATCAAAGAAATCAGCGAGCGCTATGGGGTAGAGCCGGAAGTGATCGTGGCTATTTTGGGGGCGGAAACCAATTACGGTAAAAACACCGGCAGCTTTTATATTCTGGATGTGCTGAGCACCATCGCCTTTGATTACCCACGCCGCGCCGAATTCTTTCAAAAAGAACTAACCGAATTCTTATTATTAGCCCGCGAAGAGAACGAAGACCCGATGAGCTTTAAAGGCTCTTACGCAGGTGCAATGGGCTGGCCGCAGTTTATGCCCTCATCGTTTCGCCAATATGCCGTGGATTACGATCAAAACGGCCATCGTGATATCTGGGCCCACCCTAACGATGCCATTGCCAGTGTGGCTAATTATTTAAAAGCACACGGCTGGGAAAAAGGCCAGGCAGCCTATGCTGCCGTCAATATTAATGCCGATATGAGCGATGTATTTGCCGATAAATTCAATCTGCATTACACCGTGGGCGAATTAATGCAAAAAGGCGTGGTGCCGCTTAATGAGCTGGATACCCAGCAAAAAGCGGTTTTATTTGCACTAGAAACCGAGCCTGGCTTTACCAGCCACTATCTAGGCTTTAATAATTTTTATGTCATCACCCGTTACAACAAAAGCACACTTTATGCGACAGCGGTATTGCAGCTTTCTGAAAACATTTTAAAAAGTTATCAGGAAGGCGAGGATTTAAAACCAGCTAAAACCCCTGCCAAGCCCGTTGTTAAGCCAGTCAAAAAACCAGGTGCTTGGCGTTAAATTGAAGGAAGGGCATATCTTATTCCCCCTAAGTATCACGTTAATCCAAGGTCATCAGTCGCATCTTTTGTAGGGCGGGTGAAACCCGCCAGACTTTGGCATAAAACGCCACGAAAAACGGCGGGTTTCACCCCAGTCCTATCAACATAAGAAAAGCACTTCGGAGTGGTGCTCCCGTAGGTTGGGTTAGCGGGGTTATTCGCCGAGTTTGGGCGGATAATCCCGCGTAACCCAACGTTTAGGCGGAAAAGAAGGTTGGGTTACGCGATAAAGCCGCTAACCCAATCTACGAATTCCTCTTAAGTTGACAGGATTAGGTTTCACCCTCCCTACAATAGACAGAACACCAAACAGCCCCCTACTCAAAGGCCAATATGAAAGCAAGCATCATTATCTTGATTGCAATGATTTGGGGAGGGCTGCAATTTGGTGTAGGCGGTGCCTTGGGCGCGGGGCTGCTGGCGTTTATTGGCTATCTTTATCTCAGCAAAAAATCCACACCACCCACACAAGATAGTGGCGATGCAACCGTGGAAGCGGCTAATTTATATACCCCGCCCACGTCACTCATCCCTCAAGCCAACACAGGTCAAAGTCTGGAGCAAAGAGTCGCTCAGCTAGAACAATCTCTCGCGACCTTGCAAGAGGAGATGCGCTTATTGAGAGGTGGTGCCAGCGCTGCGCCAGACGTCGAAAAAATCATCCTCTCCCCTTTACCCTCAGCGCCTGAGCCTATTTTCGAGGCAGCTACCGTCTTTACGCCCGCCGACACGCCAGCAAGCATCCGCGAGATAGAGCAAGCCCCCGTATTTGCAGAAGTGATTACACCGCCGGAACTCAATACTGAGCCTGAGCCTGAGCCCGAACCCAAAATCCCTTATGAACCAGCAGCACCCAGCTGGCTGGATACCCAGCTCAGGAAGGCGTACAACGCAGCCAAAGACTGGCTCATGGGCGGCAATACCGTGGTGCGGGTCGGGATACTGATCCTCTTTTTTGGCGTGGCATTTTTGCTTAAATTTGCCGCCGACAACAGCATGCTGCCGGTAGAGTTTCGCTTTGCAAGCACGGCCATCGGCGCAATTGTGCTGCTGGTGATTGGTTGGCGATTGCGTGACCAGCGCCGCGAATATGCTTTGATTATGCAAGGTGGCGGCGTGGGCGTGCTGTATCTCACCGCCTTTACCGCACTAAAATTCAAGGTAATTCCGGCCGAATTTGCTTTTCCATTTTTAGTGTTGGTCGGCGTGTTCTCGGCCATTTTAGCCATCAAACAAAACGCCAGATCGCTGGCGGTGATGGGCATTACCGGTGGCTTTTTAGCGCCAATTCTGACTTCCACCGGTCAGGGCAACCATATCGCCCTGTTTAGCTATTTTGCCCTGCTTAATGCCGGTATTTTTGCGATGGCTTGGTATAAAACATGGCGGCCGCTTAATTTACTGGGCTTTGTGTTTACCTTTGGGATTGCCACCAGTTGGGGCGCGCTTAAATACCAGCCTGAGCTACTCGCCAGCACCGAGCCCTTCTTAATTTTATTTTTCCTGTTTTATGTGGGCATTGCCCTGCTCTACGCCCTGCGCCAGCAAGTGGCGCTGAAAAGCTATGTCGATGGCACGCTCATTTTTGGCACGCCGCTGGCCGCCTTTGGCCTGCAAGCCGCGCTGGTACAGGGCATTGAATTTGCACTCGCAGGCAGCGCCGTGGTGCTTTCTGCTTTCTATCTAGCGATTGCACAGTTTTTAAGGACAAAAAAACGCGAAGAGCTACATTTGCTGTTTGAAGCGCTGCTTGCGCTGGGCGTGTTGTTTGCCACGCTGGCCATCCCGCTGGCCTTTGATGCCCGCACCACCGCCGCCAGTTGGGCCGTTGAAGCCGCCGCCATTATTTGGGTGAGCTTACGTCAGCAACGTTTACGCTCGCTCTGCTGCGCCTTAGCTTTGCAAGTCATCGCAGGCATTGCCTTCTTTAATCATGTTGGCCCCTTAGCCGACAATGCCTTAGCCATTCTGAACAGCGGCTATATCGGCGGCCTGATGCTGGCGCTATCGGGATTTTTCAGTGGCTACTTAATGCAAAAAGAAGCGGCTCTGGCGTGGTTTAAGCCCGGCAAAACCATTTCAGTCATTCTCGCCGCTTGGGGATTACTGTGGTGGACGGGCGCAGGCCTCAATGAAATCTGGCAATTTATTATCCACACAGAGCAGTTCTCAGCCATTACCCTGTTTGCAGGCTTTAGCGCACTGCTCGCCAGCCTGGCTTGCAAAAAATGGCAATGGCCACTCTTGTGCCTGCCCGCTCTGGTGCTGTTTCCTGTGCTGGCGCTGATCAGCATGCCGGTACTGGCGACGCACCTTCACCCGCTGGCGGGCTGGGGCTTGCTGGCTTGGCCGCTTACCCTGCCGCTAGCGCTTTATTTATTGTGGCGGCATGAAGACGAAGATCAACAAACGCTGCCCATCCTGCACGCCGTCGGTATTTGGCTGACAAGCATTTTAGTTGCCGCCGAATTAGCATGGTTGATTAGCCAAGCCGTGCCAGAAGGCGTATGGCGTACCACCGCATGGCCGATCATTTGCGCCGCCGTGCTCTGGCTGCTAGCCAGCTACGGCAGCAAAATACGCTGGCCGATTAGCCGCTATCCACAAACCTATTTTATTGCGGGCGCGGCACCGCTGGCCGCTGGCTTAGTGCTGTGGGCGCTGTTTGCGCTAGGCAGCGATGGCAATCCTGATCCGCTGCCTTATCTACCGCTACTTAACCCGCTCGATATTGCATTGGGATTAGGCGTGGTCGCGCTCTTGGCTTGGAAGCGCCATTTGCTGAGCTTACAGCTACTTGATTTATCCAAGCTGACAGCCCCCATTCTGCTCGCCATTGGCTTTCTCTGGCTTAACGCCATACTGCTCAGGGTATTTCACCATTGGGGAGATGAGATTTACAGCCTGATGACGTTGATTGATTCACTCAGGATACAGGCTGTATTTGCGCTGTTCTGGAGCGGTGCATCCGTAATCGCCACCCTCATGCTAGAACGCTTTGCCAAAGAAGAGTCCTACGGCTCAATAGCCACACGCCACGCCTTGCACGGCATATTGCTGGTGCTTTGGGCATGGCTATTGGCGGCTAACTTTAGCGATGGCAGCTTGCTCAATGTTCGCTATCTGCCGCTGCTTAATTTACTGGAGCTGGCGCAACTGGCGGTGCTTGGCGCGCTGTATCTGGCTTGGCGTGATTTCAAATCAACATCCGCCGATGTCGAGCTACCCAACTGGCTGGCTTACGCCGCCCTCGCCACCTTATTTATCTGGTTTAACGGGGCCTTACTGCGTGGCCTGCATCACCTGCTGGCCTTTCCGTTCTCCATCTTGGAAGCGCTGCATTCCAGCAGTTTGCAACAGATACTGATACTGGCTTGGGGGCTGTTTTCATTGGCAGCGCTGCAATTTGCCAAGCGGGACAGCATGCTGCGCCTACTGGCCATTGCCTGCGCGCCGGTGATGTTGGTGATGTGGCTATGGACTTTCTACGCCAACCTCAGCGAGGCAGGCAGCCGCTGGCCGCTGATCAATCCACTCGATTTAATTCAGATCGGCATCTTTGCCCTACTCGGCCTATGGCTCTACCGCGTGGACAAGCTGCGCGGCGGCCTGCCGATGCAATGGCTCAAGATCGGCACGGGAGCCACGCTGTTTGTCTGGCTAAATGGCGTTTTGCTGCGCACCTTGCATCACTGGGGCGATGTGCCCTATCAGCTTGGGCCACTTTTGCAATCGACGCTGGTGCAAGCTTCGCTTTCAATATTTTGGACCGTGTTGGCCTTTGGCTTAATGCTCTATGCCACCCGCAAAACCGACAGATCACTCTGGTTTAGCGGAGCGGCGCTGCTGGTTGTCGTGGTTGGCAAGCTGTTTATGCTCGATCTATCCAGAATCAGCGGCATCGAGCGCATCATCAGCTTTATTGGCGTAGGCGTCTTACTGCTTATCATTGGCTATTTATCGCCGCTGCCGCCCAAGAAGGAAGAACCATGCGATTAATCTGCCTGCTGATCTTATGCATCAGCCCCTTGGCTTTGGCAAAAAAACCGACACCCGTGCCGCTGCCATCGCCGCTGACACCGGCTGTTTTTAGCCATCAGCAAGCGCTGGTGCTTAGCACCTCGTCACCTTTTTACCGGCTTGATGTGCCTTTAAGCGTGTATCAATTTAGCCAGCGAGCCGATTTAGGCGATCTGCGGGTATTTAACGCCGCAGGCGAGCTGGTGCCCTATGCGCTGGAAACAAGGCCAGCGCCACAGCAAAATCAGCTCAGCCAGACTGCTGTGCGCTTTTTTCCTTACAGCAGCAAGGCCAGCGATGAGCGGCGTGATGTTTCTATTCAGATCCGCAGCGACGGACAGCTGAGCGCGCAGAGTCATACGTTCAGCAAGCAGCAAGAGAGCAGCTATATTGTTGACGCCTCACAAATCAAAGGGCAGCTTGAATCACTGATTCTGAGCTGGCAGGAAAGCAACTACCAAGGCCAGATCAGGCTAGCGGCCAGTGACAATTTGCAACAATGGCAGGCGCTGGGCAACTCCGAAATTATCCAGCTGGATTATCAGGGGCAAACGCTCAGCCAACCCAAAGTAGACTTGGGGAGCATCCGCGCCAAATACCTTCGCATTAGCAGCGATACACCGCTCACGCTTAAAGAAGTGCGCTTGCAATCATCAATTGAGCAAACCATGCCCGCAAAAAGAGCATGGCTAGCGCCTGTCACCGCCCAGCTCAGCCAAGGCGAGTATCTGTTTGATCTTGGCGTACATGCGCCCATCGACCGGCTGGAGCTGGCCTTGCCGCAGCTCAACACGGTAGTGCAAGCATCGCTAGCAAGCCGCGCCACCCCTGCCGAGCCTTGGCAGAACGCGCAAAGCGGCGTGCTCTATCGCCTGCAGGGCAAAACAGCTGAGGCCCGCAGCCCCGCGCTATCCATCTCCCCAAATAACCATCGCTACTGGCGCTTAAACGTCAATCAAAATAGCGGCGGACTAGGCCAAGGCCTGCCGCAGCTGAAAGCAGGCTGGATACCCCAGCAAATTGCCTTCGTCGCCCGAGGGCAAGCGCCATTTGTGTTGGCTTTTGGCCAAGCACGGGTAAGCAGTGCGGCGATCAATTCGGCGGATTTAATCATCGGTAAAGCGGTGGCATCAGCTACAGCAGGTGTGTTGCTCAACAAAACCGCCAGTGCTGCATCAGCCACCGCCAGCGCACCCTCATCCGCCCGCAGCTACGGGCTATGGGCGGCGCTGGTTTTGGCGGTGGGCGTGTTGGGAGGAATGGCTTGGAAACTCATACGACCAGCACAGGGCTAAACCATGTCTGACCACTTTTCTAAAGTTGCAACACACTATTTCGCAAGCAGGCCGCATTACCCCGAAGCGCTTTTTGAGTGGCTAGCCAGCCAATGCCCAGAGCGGCAACAGGCATGGGATTGCGGTGCGGGAAGTGGTCAGGCGTCAACGGCGCTTGCTTTACACTTTGATTCGGTATTAGCCAGTGATATCAGCCAGGCGCAGCTTGATTTGCTCCCCGATAATCCAAAAATTATCACCCTTTGCACTACTGCAGCAGACAGCCAGTTGCCCGCCAATAGCGTGGATCTTATTTGCATCGCCCAAGCACTGCACTGGTTTGATTTAGATGCTTTTTATTTAGAAGCTAAGCGAGTTTTAAAAAAGAAGGGGCGGATTGCGGCTTGGTGCTATGGCACACCCGTCATAGACCATCCGCAAATTAATCATTTATTCCAAACGTTTTATCAGAGCGGCGTTGGCGCATATTGGCCGCCAGAAAGAAAACACGTTGAAAATGGCTATGCTGACCTTCCCTTCCCCTTTACCCGACGAGCCAACCCAAGCTTTGAGCTCAAGGAGAAATGGCAGCTTGAGCAATTAATTGCCTATGTACAAAGCTGGTCAGCCACCGCTTGTTTTATTGAAGAAAAAGGCTTTAACCCCGTTGAGGCACTTAAGGATGCGCTAGCCGAGCACTGGCAAACTGAGCACACCATCAGCTGGCCCATTACCTTGCTGATGGGCGCGAATGCCCCTCTGTAGCTTTAAGGCTGCGGATCAAGCGGATCAGCGCTGTGGGTGGAGGCAGCTCTGGCGCTGTAGCTTGCCTATCCTGGCTTAGCACATGCGGTAATGATACAAGCCGTCTGGATAAGAAACTTGCACCGCTATTGCCAGTGCTTTGCCGGGCAAACGGCAAATTAAGATTAGCCCAGTCGTTAAAATCACTTAATACAGAAAGGCTTGAATCCTGATTAATATCCCGCGAATAAGCCGCTGTATTCTGGCTGCCATTTGTATTCCAATCGGCATAAAACCCGGCATTATTCCCTCTGCCTATCAAGGCAGATTCAATTAAGGCATTTTCATTTAAATTTACACTGCTGCCATCCGAGAAATCCATACGATAATCTGTGCCGCAAGGGCTGGCATCCAGGCTACAAATACCGCCCCAGCTAAAGCCCAGCGCATTATTGTTAAGGTAATAGCGTTGCACCGCACCCGCAGCCTTGGGATCTGTGCCAAGGCCCGGCAATTGGTAGAGGTAATTCATCACGCTATAGTAATTAGGCTTGTAGTTATCCGCTTGATTGCCGCCATGCTCTAAACCAAAATTATGGCCTAATTCATGCATGATGGTGCTGGCCTGATAATTCAACAATAAGTTTGTATTACTTCCCGATCCGCTTGATAAACCCCAATTACCTAATGTAACCAATAAATCATTGCCATTGATTTCAGCCAAACCTGAAGAGCCTGCCGAGCCATCCAGCTCTTGCGAGTTTGCCATTAACAGATAATGAAATATCGTTTTGCGCCGGATATCCAAACTCGCTGATTTATAGCTATATAAAGAGGCGCAGCCTGTTTTGCTATCGAAGCTAATACATTTCGCATAAGTCACGGTATTGGCGCCACCTGCCAAACCACCGCCCAAATGAAATAAAGCCGGATTAAACGTAGCGGCGTAAAGGCTGCCGGTATCAAAATGAATGCTAAAGCCTCTGGCAGTAAAAACATCCACCACTTTTTGCAGCGCCTCTTTACGCGGGGTAATGCCGGCATCGCTGGACGCCATATGATCGACTTGCACAAAAATATCACGCTGGCTCGTTCTGGCCCCCATCGCGAATAAATCCAAGCCCGCAAACGTGCCACCCGTTACTTCTGCGCTATCGGGAATGCCATCGCTATCACCATCCACCGCTGTGGCGGGCACATCGTTAGGCCCGCCGGGCGTGGCAAAAGGAATCTGCACCCAATCTACGGCGCTCTTGCTATTGGCCTGTAGCGGAAAAGGCCGCACTAAAGACTTACCATAATCTTGCGATGTAGCAGGCAAGGCAGCCACATTTGCCCCTACCCATGCAGTACTGCTTAAAGGCGCGTGGCTGCTATTGCCAAAGCGAACAAAATCTAAAGTAGCCCCGGCAAACGTGAGCTCCACCGCGCCATTGGCCCCCCAAAAAGGCATGGCCTCGCCGTTTTTGATATACGCCGCCTGGCTGTTATCGATTACGCTATCGTCGATTTTTGCGATCACTACATAATAAGCACCCGCTGCCAGCGTGACCGCAGGCAGGCTAAAGCTGACTGGCGCGCTGGAAATGGTAAATGGCGATGAGCGAAGACCAGAGCGGCTACGCAAACTGACGCCACTGAGTGACACTGCGCTGCTCCCTGGATTATGAATTTCTATCCACGCACCCGTGTTGGTTGAATCATTGGTGGAAACTTCGCTGATTAATAAACCTGCATTGGCGGCAGTAACAGGCGCTGGTGTAGGAACGGGGCTAGGCTGAGGGCTGGGGACTGGGCTAGGCGCCAGAGTAGGAGTAAGCGTAGGGCTAGGGCTGGAGCTAGGCAAAAAAGTAGGCACAGCACTGGGCTGAGGCGAAGCGGTAGGCAAAAAAGTAGGCACAGCACTGGGCTGAGGCGAAGCGGTAGGCGTCGCCGTAGGTGGGGTAGTTGGCGTTGCAGTGGGTATGGGAGTCGTCGTCACGGTCGAGCTAGCAGGTGTCGGTGCAACGCTATCCCCCGAGCCGCCTCCTCCGCCCTCGCCACAGGCTGTTAAGCTGATCGATGCCAACAATAGATAATACGGCACAGTTGCTTTCATTCAGCCAGCCCCTTACTCCAACCCAAACGCGTCACAGCAAAGCTGCGCCCCCTCTTTACCATAGCAAACAGACGATTGCTCGGCAGGGAATCATTGGCGGATCAGAATGAATGAGTGAGCATGAAGACTGGCGTTATGCGCATCAAATCAATTTTTTGTCATAGAGTAAATCGGCAATGATAGGGAGTACAACGACGCAGTCGGAGCGCAAAGAGCGGTGCGCAAGAAAAACGACTTGCACACCCTTATAAAAATCATCTTTGTTACACCTTTTCTTAACTTGATGCCCATCGTGTTTAAAAAATGGTTTTCTCCGTGAAACTCCTTGTTCTCTGCGATCTCTGTGTTTCAAGATTTGGGTTCTGGCCGCTATTCACCTACATGCTCAATTTGCAGCTGCACCACACGGTTGCCGCGAAATTCGTTTACGCCGATGCGGTACACAGCCATGATTTTGAGCGGTAGCGGATCGGCATGGCCAAAGCGCATGGCATCCAGTACCAAGCCATGCGGATTAGCAAGTTTGAGTTTTAAGTGCCGCTCGCCCACCAAGCGCTGCTCGACTACGGTGAATTCGCCGTGGAACATCGGCGCGGGAAAGCCTTGGCCCCATACTTGCGTATCCAGCGTTTCGGCCACGTCTAGTGCAAAAGATTCGGTGGCTAACTCGCCATCGGTTTCAATTTTTCGCTCCAGCGTGTCTGCATCCATCAGCTCATGGCACACCGCCTCGAACGCGGCTTTAAAACGTGCAAAATCTGCTTGGCGCAGGCTTAAACCTGCGGCCATGGCGTGACCGCCAAATTTCAGGATTAAATCGGGGTGGCGCTTGGATACCAAATCCAGCGCATCGCGCAGATGCAGGCCGGGGATGGAACGGCCCGAGCCTTTGATTTCATCATCGTTGCCATCGGCAAACACAATGGTTGGGCGGTGAAAACGATCTTTCATTCTGGAAGCAATAATCCCCACCACGCCCTGATGCCAATCGCCTTGATAGAGGCTAATGCTATAAGCGTCTTCCACGTTTATGCCTGCCAAAATGGCTTCGGCCTCGGCGCGCATGCCCACTTCAATCTCGCGCCGCTCGCGGTTCATGCCATCCAGCTCTTTAGCCAGTGGCGTGGCGGCGGCTTCTGAATCGGCCAAGAGGCAAGCGATTCCTAGACTCATATCATCCAAACGCCCTGCCGCATTCAGCCTTGGCCCCAAGGTAAAGCCCAGATCAAAACAAGATGCTTTGTAAGGCAAGCGCCCCGCCGCAGTAAACAAGGCCAAAACACCGGCACTGGCCCGCCCTGCCCGCATGCGCTTTAAGCCCTGCTCAACCAGAATACGGTTATTGCCGTCAAGGCGAACCACATCGGCCACAGTGCCCAGCGCTACCAAGTCAAGCAGCGTCGCCAGATTAGGCTCTTTGATGCCTGCAAAAACCTGCCGCTCGCGCAGCTCGGCCCGCAGCGCCATCAGCACATAAAACATCACCCCCACACCGGCCAGATTTTTACTCGCAAAAGTACAGCCCGGCTGATTAGGATTCACGATCAGCGTGGCGGGCAGCTCGTCCCCAGGCAAGTGGTGATCGGTAATCAGCACATCAATGCCGCGCGCCTGCGCTGCGGCCACACCGGCCACGCTGGCGATGCCGTTATCTACCGTTAAGATTAAATCAGGCGATTTTTGCGCCGCCAGCTCGACGATTTCTGGCGTCAGGCCATAGCCATACTCAAAGCGATTCGGCACAACAAAATCGACCACCGCGCCCAGCATCGCCAAGCCGCGCATCCCCACCGCGCAAGCCGTTGCGCCATCGGCATCGTAATCGGCCACGATCAAAATCCGTTCTTTAGCGGCAATCGCATCCGCAAGGCGCTTGCCCGCAGCAATAATATTTTTTAAGCCATGAAAAGGCAGCAGGTGTGCCAACTCGTGCTCTAGCTCGGATCGGTTGGCAATACCGCGAGCCGCATACAAACGCGCCTCAAGTGGCGACAAGCCTTGCTCGCAAAGCAGAGATTCGGCAGCGGATGGGACAGTACGGGGGGAAATGGTGGTCATGGCTGACTCAAAGTGACGGATATAAAAACTTCTAAAACTAACTTCTGTGGACACAGAGAACACAGAGTTTAAAGGCAGAACAGGGAGAAAAACCAAGGGTATCCCTCAACCAATCCTATTTACTTAAACGGAATTCGTAGCTTGGGTTAGCAGCTTTATCGCGTAACCCAACCTACGAAAACATCATGCCTCACTGATTTTGCTTAAGTAAATAGGTTTGCCTCCCTCCAATAGGGAACTAATCCTTTAAAATCTTTTAAGACTCAAATTAAAACCTGAAAAGGTTAAACACTTACGATTTTCTCTATGTGCCCTGTGTTTTTCATGGGCTCTGTGCCTACAGATCTTTTTCGCCCTACGCAAAAGCCCAAGGTAATTTTGGCTTTTGCCAGATCTTCCAGCGTAGGGAGCGGTCTGTTTGCAGGGCGAGGCCTAGCTCTGGAAAGGTGATCGCTAGCGATTTACGCTTACCAGATTTTAAATCAGCCAAGAGCGGTGCAAACCAGTCTTTTTCTAATGCCAGCCAGCCTTCTCGCCAATCGTAGGCATTGCCGTAGCAGGCCCCTAGGCGTAGATAATCGAGCATCACCAGTGCATCACCGGCGGGCAGTGCGGCGACGTTGGCAGGAAGGGGCTGCACATCTGAGCCGCCTATTTGCATCAGGCCACGCAGCAGCAAATTATCTGCATAAACAGGCAGCTCAGGCACAACGGGGGTATCGGCAACGGGATAATGGGAGCCGCCCCACAGCCATAGACTATTGATGGTTTGTGCGTCGCTACGCTGATCGTTCACAGCATGGGTATAGAGATACATCTGAATTTCATTAAGCACACGATGCCACTTCAGCGCGTCCGCGCCCTGAGGCAAAAGTGTATTGATATCGCGGCCAATGGCGGCATCGAGTGGCGTCCACATAAGCTGTGGATCTGCGGGTAAGCGTACATACCAGCGCGTTGGCGAAGCGGCCACAAACAGCATGCCGTCGTCCTTAAATACGCTATTTAAGCCTGCCACCAGTGCATCGGCCTCAGCCTGGCTGATTTGAAAATGATGCGCATCAAACAGCAGCAGACCATCTCGCTCAATTTTAAGATGCACCGGGTCGGCCCTTAGCCAAAAGCCCCCTTGGGCCGCGGGCTGATCTAAGCCCAGTGTTAAAGCCGCCGCAGGTAAGCTCTCCATGCCAAACAACCCTGCCAGCCATGCCTCTACCGTCTGCTTATGCGCAGGCAAGCACTCGCCACGGCCGCACAGTAGCGCCGTTGCGGGCAAATCCAGACCGGTGGTAATAAAGCGGCACTGATCCAAATCGGGCCAGTCGGCATAAGAAATAACAAGATGAAGTGACATAGAGGGAATTTTACAGGTGGGTTTGCTTAGGCGTAAAAACGAGGTGTTAGTTCAATTGCTAATGTAATGTAGGGTGGGCACATTTTATGCCCACGCGTGCGGCACGATAGTGCTTATGCCCTTAGACATCAAGTTAAGCGATCTCATGGAGTGAATCGGCATTTTATAGGGTGTACAACGACGCAGTCGTTGTACACCAAGAAACGGTGCGCAAGAAAAACGACTTGCACACCCTATGAAGATCGCTTTTTTGCCCTGTTTTTGTCTTAACTTGGCGCATCAAGGGCAAGGCAGACACCCACAATCCATTTACAAACTGCTTATCAGTCTTCTTCTAATTGAAAGCGACGGCGGTTGAGTTCTTCTTCTTTCACGCTATCGATTTCACGCATCAGGCCACGTACATCGGCTTTTTTCTCGCTACGGCGGGCGCGGCCAGTCAGCACAACATCAGGGTGCAGCTCGCCTTTTTCGTAATGGCTCCAGATCTCAAAGGCGTAATCGGTATTCAGCAGCTCTGGGGCAAACTGGCCAAAGTAAGTGGCCAAATTACCCACATCGCGCTCCAGCATGCTAAACGCACTGTTATTGCCTGCCGCATCCACAGCCTGTGGCAAATCAATAATCACTGGGCCATCTGCATCGACCAAAATATTGTATTCGGATAAGTCGCCATGAATCACGCCAGCGCAAAGCATCAAGACCACTTGTTTAATCAGCATGGCGTGATAAGCCAAAGCCACTGTATGGCTCAGCACAACATCATTTAAACGTGGGGCAGCGTGGCCTGCAGCGTCGGTAACCAGCTCCATCAGGAGCACGCCTTCAAAGCAGTTGTATGGGGTAGGCACGCGCACGCCTGCCGCGGCTAAGCGGTGCAAGGCGTCTACTTCAGCGGTTTGCCAGACTTCTTCAGCCATTTTTCGGCCATAACGGCTGCCTTTTTCCATGGCACGGGCATCGCGCGAACCTCGAACCTTACGCCCTTCTTGGTAGGCCGCGTTTTGCTTAAAGCTACGCTGATTCGCTTCTTTGTAAACCTTGGCGCAGCGAACGTCGTCGCCACAGCGCACTACGTAAACCACGGCTTCTTTGCCACTCATCAGCTGGCGGAGTACTTCATCAACAAGTCCATTCTGAACAAGCGGTTCTAATCTTTTCGGGGTTTTCATTTTCCAAAGTCCGGTATAAGCAAACAGCAGTGTGCCTTATGCCATAAATTCGCTTTTAGCGCAAAGATCGGAGCTAAAAAGGTTTTCCTTTGCGGCAGATATCCAACACATTTCTGACGCCAAGCATGCAAAACAAAAAAGCTTTCACTCTTTCAACCCCAAGCAGCAGAACGCCAATTGAGCCTGCCCAAACAGATATACTGTAAACAATTACCCGTTCAGAGATTCACTATGTATTTAGGCCATTTGCATCACCACAACCTGCCCCTGCCCGCCGCCATAGAAACCGCGCTGGATTATCTACGCAGCACCGATTTTTCTAAAATGGAAATCGGCCGCTACCCCATTGATGGCGAACAGATGTTTGCCCTGGTACAAACGCCCATCACCCAGGCATGGGAAAGCGGCAAACCAGAGTTTCACGCCCGCTATATTGATATTCAGTATTTATTAGAAGGCGAAGAATTGATTGGCTACGCGATTGCCAATGACACGCTCACCAAAACACATGATCAGCTGGCGGAAAGAGATATCGCCTTTATTGCTCCGATCAGCGACGAATCTAGGCTGTATTTAAAACCGGGCATGTTCGCTATTTTTTACCCCGGCGAGCTGCATAAGCCATGTCGGGCAGTGAGTGAGCCGATGCAGATCAAAAAAGTGGTCATTAAGATTGCTAAAAATGAACTCAGCTCATTAACCGCTACTACTTAGACCGTTTTTAGGGTACGGCATGTCTATTCAAAAATACGTAATTAAAAGGGTATAAAAGCGTTTTGTGCGTAAGCATCAAAAACAACAGTTTTGCCGCGCAAAACGCCTGAGTACTGTGATACGCATCACTGGACTAAAACCACTAACACACATGCCAGTGAAAGCGCGCAACTTAGCAAGGCGCGGCAAAACAGCACGGTAAGCTTACTTAGCTTATCAATATTTCGCACAAGAAAGCCAGCAACTACGCCCTTAAGCCGCCATCATAAACAACCCAAATCAGGCACTACAAAACAAGGATATGCCTCAATTACGGCATAGCGCTTGCATAAAACATCATGAACAATCCAAAAACAAAAAACTTACTGTACTTCAGTACAGTATAAGAATTTACTAAACTTCGATACCCTGAAAATATCTCATCAATTTCTGGTTAATACCTCATGGCCGAACAGATCAATACCACCAAGCCGCACGCTACAATCGTTCAAATCGATGGCAAAGCTTATTTACGCGACGCCAGTGGGAACATTGTTCCGCTCAAAGAGGGCCAGAAACTTGATGAACAGCAGATTTTAGTCACCGCAGCAGACGGCCACGTCCAACTGCAGCTCCCCAATGGCGAGCTCGTCGATATTGGCCCGGCCCGCACAGTACAAATAGACGCAGAGCTACTCGGCGTATCGCCGGTAGATACTGCCAGCGCCGCAATCAAAGCACTGGAAGCCTCTGCCGCAAACATTGCAAGCGCACTTGCAGACGGGCGGGATCTTTCTACTGAGCTGGAAGCCACCGCAGCGGGCCTCAGTGGCGCTGCCGCGGGTGAAGGCCACTCCTTTGTACAATTACTGCGTATTGCCGAAGGCGTTGACCCGCTGGCATTTAACTTTGCAGCGGGCCAGCAAGCCACAACCGATCTGCCGTTAAACCAAGGTGCAGCACAAGTAACGCCAGCTCAGGAAAGTATTCAGGCAATCAATGATGCAGTCACCCTTGATGAAGACAGTGAAAGCCGCATTAATGTACTAGGCAATGATGTAGGTAGCGGCCTAACCGTCAGCACCGCTACGGCCACTAACGGCAGCATTGTCATTAACCCAGATGGCACGCTCACCTACAAGCCTAACGCCAATTTTAACGGCACAGATCAAATCACCTACACCATTATCAACACCAACGGTAGCAGCAGCACCGCAACTGTTGTGGTAACGGTTAACCCGGTTAATGATGCACCCGTTGGTACAAATCAAACCATTACAACGCCTGAAGACACCCCGATTACCGGCAAGCTGGTTGCAACAGATAAAGATGGTGACCCGCTCACCTTTGTTGCCAAAGATCAGCCTACGCACGGCACCGTAACCGTTAAGCCAGACGGTAGCTACGAATACACTCCTGCACCTGATTACAACGGCAAAGACAGCTTTACCGTCACGGTAAGCGATGGCAAAGGCGGCACCGCCATTATCACCGTTGATGTGGGCATCACCCCTACTGACGACCCTGCAAATATCAGTGGCAACGACCAAGGCACTGTGCAGGAAGACGGTGTACTTATTGCTAACGGCAAGCTAACCGTCTCGGATAAAGATGCTGGCCAGTCAGAAATAAAACCACAAACGGTTACCAACGAATACGGCACTTTCAGCATCGCAAAAGATGGCACATGGTCGTTTACGCTAGATAACGCAGCAAATGCAGTTCAGAGCCTAAGCGACAAAGACAGCCTTAATAAAACATATATTGTTGAATCACTCGATGGCACCAAGCACAACGTAGTCATCACCATTAATGGTAAAGATGATGCCGCGATCATCACCCCAAGCAAACCGGGTGATGATGCAGGCCAAGTTAAGGAAGACACTGTCCTTGCCACTGGCGGAACCTTGCGAGTGAATGATAAAGACGCAGGTCAATCCAGCTTCCAAGCCCAAACAGATACGAACGGCACTTACGGTAAGTTCAGTATTGGCACAGATGGCAAATGGACTTATGCACTGAACAACGCTGCAGCCAATGTTCAGGCTTTGGCTGAAGGCGAAACCAAGACTGAAACCTTCACCGTTAAGTCTGCCGATGGCACGACTTCAAGCGTTGTTGTGACCGTTGTCGGTACGAATGATGCAGCCGTCATCACCCCAAGCAAGCAAGGTGACGATGAGGGGCTGGTTAAGGAAGATACGCTTCTGACCGCTAAAGGCACTTTATTAGTCAGCGATAAGGATGCAGGCCAATCTAGCTTCCAAGCGCAAACGGACACAAGCGGCACTTACGGTAAGTTCAGCATTGGCACAGACGGCAAGTGGACTTACACGCTGAACAATAACGATCCTATCGTTCAAGCCCTGAAAGACGGTGATGTAAAAACTGAAATCTTCACCGTTAAATCGGCGGATGGTACAACAAGCACGGTTACCGTTACTGTCAACGGCACTAACGAATCCGCCACG
>NZ_JBHTBQ010000033.1:159034-161510 GCF_042664895.1 Iodobacter arcticus | reverse complement strand
CGGCCACGGCGCAGTGCAAGAAGATACCGTGCAAAGCAGCACCGGCACGCTGACTGCCACCGGCGGCGCGACCTTTGTACCGCAAACTGATGCCACAGGCGCTTACGGCAAGTTGACCTTGGGCAACGATGGTAAGTGGACTTACACGCTGAACAATAGCGCTGACAATGTTCAAGCCCTCAAAACTGGCGAGTTCAAGACTGAATCGTTCAATGTTACGCTGAGCGACGGCACAAAGACCACCATCACGATCGATGTGCAAGGTCTGGACGACAAGGCGGTGATCACCCCTAGCAAGCCGGGTGACGATGCAGGTTCCGTCAAAGAAGATACAAAGCTAACGACCAACGGAGCCTTGCTTGTCAGCGACAAAGACGCGGGTCAGTCGAGCTTCCAAGCGCAAACGGATACGAACGGCACTTACGGTAAGTTCAGCATTGGCACAGACGGCAAATGGACTTATGCACTGAACAATGCGGCTGCCAACGTTCAAGAACTCAAAGAAGGCGAAACTAAGACTGAGACCTTCACCGTTAAATCTGCCGATGGTACGACCTCAAGCGTGGTTGTAACGGTTCTCGGCACGAACGATGCAGCGATCATCACCCCAAGCAAACCGGGTGACGATGCAGGTTCCGTCAAAGAAGATACAACGCTGACGACCAGCGGAGCTTTGCTTGTCAACGACAAGGATGCAGGTCAGGCCAGCTTCCAAGCGCAAACGGATACGAACGGTACTTACGGTAAGTTCAGCATTGGCACAGATGGCAAATGGACTTATGCGCTGAACAACGCGGCTGCCAACGTTCAAGCCTTGGCCGAAGGCGAAACCAAGACTGAAACTTTTGTCGTTAAGTCTGCCGATGGCACGACTTCAAGCGTTGTTGTGACCGTTGTCGGTACGAATGATGCTGCGATCATTACCCCAAGCAAGCAAGGTGACGATGAGGGACTGGTTAAGGAAGATACGCTTCTAACCGCTAAAGGCACTTTATTAGTCAGCGATAAGGATGCCGGGCAATCTAGCTTCCAAGCGCAAACGGACACAAGCGGTACTTACGGTAAGTTCAGTATTGGCACTGACGGCAAGTGGACTTACACGCTGAACAATAACGATCCTATCGTTCAAGCCCTGAAAGACGGTGATGTAAAAACTGAAACCTTCACCGTTAAATCGGCTGATGGTACAACAAGCACGGTTACCGTTACTGTCAACGGTACCAACGAAACCGCCACCGTCGGCCACGGCGCAGTGCAAGAAGATACCGTGCAAAGCAGCACCGGCACGCTGACTGCCACCGGCGGCGCGACCTTTGTACCGCAAACTGATGCCACAGGCACTTACGGTAAGTTGACTCTGGGCAACGATGGTAAGTGGACTTACACGCTGAACAATAGCGCGGACAATGTTCAAGCCCTCAAAACCGGCGAGTTCAAGACTGAATCGTTCAACGTTACGCTAAGCGATGGCACAAAAACCACCATCACGATCGACGTGCAAGGTCTGGACGACAAGGCCGTCATTACCCCAAGCAAGCCGGGTGATGATGCTGGCTCCGTCAAAGAAGATACAACGCTGACGACCAGCGGTACTTTACTGGTGAATGACAAAGACGCGGGTCAATCCAGCTTCCAAGCACAAACAAATACCGATGGCACTTACGGCAAATTCAGCATTGGCACTGACGGCAAGTGGACTTACGCGCTAAACAACGCCGCAGCCAATGTTCAGGCTTTGGCTGAAGGCGAAACCAAGACTGAAACTTTTGTCGTTAAGTCTGCCGATGGCACGACTTCAAGCGTTGTGGTGACGATTGAGGGTACCAACGATGCGGCGATCATTACCCCAAGCAAGCAAGGTGACGATGAGGGACTGGTTAAGGAAGATACGCTTCTGACCGCTAAAGGCACTTTATTAGTCAGCGATAAGGATGCCGGGCAATCTAGCTTCCAAACGCAAACGGACACAAGCGGCACTTACGGCAAGTTCAGTATTGGCACAGATGGCAAATGGACTTATGCACTAAACAACGCTGCAGCCAACGTTCAGGCTTTGGCTGAAGGCGAAACCAAGACTGAAACTTTTGTCGTTAAGTCTGCCGATGGCACGACTTCAAGCGTTGTTGTGACCGTTGTCGGTACGAATGATGCTGCGATCATTACCCCAAGCAAGCAAGGTGACGATGAGGGACTGGTTCAGGAAGATACGCTTCTAACCGCTAAAGGTACTTTATTAGTCAGCGATAAGGATGCCGGGCAATCTAGCTTCCAAGCGCAAACGGACACAAGCGGTACTTACGGTAAGTTCAGCATTGGCACAGACGGCAAGTGGACTTACACGCTGAACAATAACGATCCTATCGTTCAAGCCCTGAAAGACGGTGATGTAAAAACTGAAACCTTCACCGTTAAATCGGCTGATGGTACAACAAGCACGGTTACCGTTACTGTCAACGGCACTAACGAATCCGCCTCT
>NZ_JBHTBQ010000033.1:132291-159024 GCF_042664895.1 Iodobacter arcticus | reverse complement strand
AAGAAGATACCGTGCAAAGCAGCACCGGCACGCTGACTGCCACCGGCGGCGCGACCTTTGTACCGCAAACTGATGCCACAGGCACTTACGGTAAGTTGACCTTGGGCAGCGATGGTAAGTGGACTTACACGCTCAACAATAGCGCTGACAATGTTCAAGCTCTAAAAACAGGCGAGTTCAAGGCCGAATCGTTCAACGTTACGCTAAGCGATGGCACAAAAACCACCATCACGATCGATGTGCAAGGTCTGGACGACAAGGCGGTGATCACCCCTAGCAAGCCAGGTGACGATGCAGGTTCCGTCAAAGAAGATACAACGCTGACGACCAGCGGAACTTTGCTTGTCAACGACAAGGATGCAGGTCAGTCCAGCTTCCAAGCGCAAACGGATACGAACGGTACTTACGGCAAGTTCAGCATTGGCACAGACGGCAAATGGACTTATGCGCTAAACAATGCGGCTGCCAACGTTCAAGCCCTGGCCGAAGGCGAAACTAAGACCGAAACCTTCACCGTTAAATCTGCCGATGGTACGACCTCAAGCGTGGTTGTAACGGTTCTCGGCACGAACGATGCAGCGATCATCACCCCAAGCAAACCGGGTGACGATGCAGGTTCCGTCAAAGAAGATACAAAGCTAACGACCAGCGGAGCTTTGCTTGTCAACGACAAGGATGCGGGTCAGTCGAGCTTCCAAGCGCAAACGGATACAAACGGTACTTACGGCAAGTTCAGCATTGGTGCAGATGGTAAGTGGACTTATGCACTGAACAATGCGGCTGCCAACGTTCAAGCCCTAGCCGAAGGCGAAACTAAGACCGAAACCTTCGTGGTCAAGTCTGCCGATGGTACGACCTCAAGCGTGGTTGTAACAGTTCTCGGCACGAACGATGCGGCGATCATTACCCCAAGCAAGCAAGGTGACGATGAAGGACTGGTTCAGGAAGATACGCTTCTAGCCACTAAAGGCATTTTATTAGTCAGCGATAAGGATGCTGGGCAATCCAGCTTCCAGGCGCAAACTGACACAAGCGGTACTTACGGTAAGTTCAGCATTGGCACAGACGGCCAGTGGACTTATACGCTGAACAATAACGATCCTATCGTTCAGGCCCTGAAAGACGGTGATGTAAAAACTGAAATCTTCACCGTTAAATCTGCTGATGGCACAACAAGCACGGTTACAGTGACTGTCAAGGGTACTAACGAATCCGCCACTGTCGGCCACGGCACAGTGCAAGAAGACACAGTCCAAAGCAGCACCGGCACGCTGACTGCCACCGGCGGTGCGACCTTTGTGCCGCAAACCGATACCGCAGGCACTTACGGCAAGTTGACCTTGGGCAGCGATGGTAAGTGGACTTACACGCTGAACAATAGCGCTGACAATGTTCAGGCCCTAAAAACAGGCGAGTTCAAGGCTGAATCGTTCAACGTTACGCTGAGCGATGGCACAAAAACCACCATCACGATCGATGTGCAAGGTCTGGACGACAAGGCGATCATCACCCCTAGCAAGCCGGGTGACGATGCAGGTTCCGTCAAAGAAGATACAAAGCTAACGACCAACGGAGCCTTGCTTGTCAGCGACAAAGACGCGGGTCAGTCGAGCTTCCAAGCGCAAACGGATACGAACGGCACTTACGGTAAGTTCAGCATTGGCACAGATGGTAAGTGGACTTATGCGCTGAACAATGCGGCTGCCAACGTTCAAGCCCTGGCCGAAGGTGAAACTAAGACTGAAACCTTCATGGTCAAGTCTGCCGATGGCTCCACCTCAAGCGTGGTTGTAACGGTTCTCGGCACGAACGATGCAGCGATCATCACCCCTAGCAAGCCGGGTGACGATGCAGGTTCCGTCAAAGAAGATACAACGCTGACGACCAGCGGAGCTTTGCTTGTCAACGACAAGGATGCGGGTCAGTCGAGCTTCCAAGCGCAAACGGATACGAACGGTACTTACGGTAAGTTCAGCATTGGCACAGATGGTAAGTGGACTTATGCGCTGAACAATGCCGCAGCCAACGTTCAAGCCCTGGCCGGAGGTGAAACTAAGACTGAAACCTTCATGGTCAAGTCGGCCGATGGCTCCACCTCAAGCGTGGTTGTAACGGTTCTCGGCACGAACGATGCAGCGATCATTACCCCAAGCAAGCAAGGTGACGATGAAGGACTGGTTCAGGAAGATACGCTTCTGTCCACTAAAGGCATTTTATTAGTCAGCGATAAGGATGCCGGGCAATCTAGCTTCCAGGCGCAAACTGACACAAGCGGTACTTACGGTAAGTTCAGCATTGGCACGGATGGTAAATGGGCTTATGTTCTGAACAATGCGGCCGCCAACGTTCAAGCGCTAAATGAAGGTGAAACCAAGACTGAAACCTTTGTGGTGATGTCGGCCGATGGCACAACATCTAATGTCATAATCACGGTTAAAGGGACAAACGATACGCCAAGCAGCACGGGCGGTTCGGTTTCTGGCTCAGAAGATACCGCTTACGTCTTTACATGGAATGATTTTAACGCAGTAGACAGTGATTCTGCGGCAAGCCTGACCATCAAGTTAAGCTCTTTGCCCGTAGATGGCGTGCTGCAATACAACGGGGTAACCATTACCAACCCTAGCCAGTTCACCATCAGCAAAGCCGATATTGATGCTGGCAAACTCACCTTTATGCCTGATGCCAATGAATCGGGTAGCAATAGCTTTAGCACGGCGGGTGTGGGTGACCAGAAATCTGACTATGCCAAATTTGATTACCAAGTCAGTGATGGCAGCCTTAATAGCCCCAAAGTCAGCATGGTTGTCGATATCAAGCCTGTTGCCGATATGCCGGTTATTTCGATCGGCGGAATCAGCTTGGTGAATGGTTCTACATCGACCGTTACGCCACCTAAAGGTGATGGGCTAACACAGCAATACTACGCACCAAACGCTAGCGACAATCTAAACACCACAACAGCCAGAACACCCACAAGCATCGAAACAGAGCTGGAAGGCAAAGTGCCAACCAGCACCACGATCGTGACCTCACCGGATGTGTATGTGCCCAATGGCGCCTCTGCACCAAGTGGGATCGCAACAGATTCTGCCTACCGGGTCAGTGGCTTGGTCTATATGGAAGAAGGCAAAACCTACGCCTTCAGCGGCTATGTAGATGACACGTCGCTGCTTAAAATCGGCGGCAAAGAGCTGATGAACCGCCCTTACGATGGTTATGGCAATTTCACAGCCACCCCTTTTGTTGCGGGAAAATCAGGTTACTACACCGTTGAGTTTATCGTTTACAACGCGTCTAACGTCGGCGCAATGGATCTGAATGTCAGTGTAAATGGCGCAGCGGCCATCGACTTTAATGCCACTAATTTCTCGATCTACAGCAGCCTAGCTCAACTTGAAAGCAAGGGTGGATTGCACAGCAATCTGGTTGCAACCGGCGATGGCGGTTACTACCCACAAGGCATCAGCGGGCAAGAAGACAGCTTTATCAAACTCTTTGGCTTAGCGGCCAAGCTAAGTGATACCGATGGCTCTGAAAGCTTACAAAGCCTTTCGCTCACCGAGCTTAAAGCAGGCAGCACCGTCTATGATGGCGTACGTACCTTTAACGTTGTCAGTGATGGCGGCACATTAGATCTAAAAGGCTGGGATTTAAACAATCTGCAAATCAGACCGCCACTTAACTTCTTTGGTGAGTACAAAGTAGGCCTGCAAGCGGTGAGCGTAGAAAACAGCACAGGGCAAACGGCAACAAACAATGCCTATGTATCGATTCAGGTCGCCAACACCAATGATGCACCCACCACCAGCGACGATAGCGCAACCATCCGCGAAGACAACACGCCGAACCCGATTACCGGCAATGTACTCAGCAACGATAGCGACGTTGATGGAGACAAGCTGGTTGTTCAGGCCATCAACAACAATGCCACAAATGTTGGCAAAGCCATTAGTGGTCAGTTTGGCCTGCTCACCATCAATGCAGATGGCAGCTACAGCTACACGCTGGACAATAGCAACCCACGCGTGAATGCGCTAAACGATAAAGACACGTTAAGCGAGAAGTTCAGCTACACCGTATCCGATGGCAAAGGAGGCACATCAACCGCCACGCTCACGATCAATATTCAGGGCAATACCGATCCGGTGGTGATTATGGGCTCCAGCTTTAATGATCAGATTGGTGATACGTATGGGGAATCCAATAACCTGATGGCTGGCGAAAAAATAGAAGGCACGGTCATTGATCTGCAATTGGGCGGCGGAGCAGTAATAGGCGCACCTAATCCAAACCCTGGCAATCGCACCCAATACACCAAGTCGATTGATCAAGTGATTGATGCAGGTGGCGGTAACGATTACGTTGAATCAGGCCGTGGCGATGATGTGATTTATGCTGGGGATAGCGATTCTGCGGGCTACCAGTTTGCAGATATCCTCAGCCACAAACTGATGACACTGGATCTGGGCTCTTTGGTTGACTCAAGCACCCAGCTCTTTAGTGCAGCTGTTGGCGTAAGCAATCCTAAGGCCGATGTGGTCAACGGCGGCAGCGGCAACGACGCCATCTTTGGTCAGGCGGGTGTGGATCTGCTCTATGGTCATACCGGCAACGACTATCTGGATGGGGGCAACGACAACGACGCCTTACGCGGCGGACTTGGCAATGATGTACTGCGCGGCGGCTCGGGTAATGATGCGCTTAAGGGTGACGCAGGAGATGATACTTTCCTCTGGATGCCTGGCGATCAAGCCGTTGCACGAGGAGCTACAGCAGCAGGCACAGGCAATGAGTTCGGCATTGGGGCCAATGTAAACGTGGTAAAAACAGCCACGGATGTGGTAATGGATTTCAATCAGAACACCACAGCAGGCAACAACGATAAGCTGGATATGCGTGATTTGCTGATTGGCGAAACCCATGGCAGCAACGATATTGGCAACTTGCTTAACTATCTGCACGTTGAAAAAACCGGTGGTAGCACGGTGATTCACGTCAGCACGGCAGGGGAATTTAATGCCGGTTATAGCGCAGCAAAAGAAGACCAAACCATTATTCTGCAAGGGGTTGATCTGACTGGTGCGACTGATGCCGACATTCTGAAAAACCTATTGCAAAACAATAAGCTCATTGTTGATTAAACTTTAAACAGTGCATAGCAAACGGCTCCTGATGGAGCCGTTTTTTTATGTTCATTCACAATAAAATTCGCACAAAAAATCAACCACCCAATCGCTGACAAAATTAAATAACAGATGTAAGAAATATGAAGCTTTTATTTCATTTAAGCAGGTTAAGATCTCTCCCCTGATCTGCAAACACCTGAAATGCCATGCCAATATCCAGCTGCACAAGCTGACTCAACACCCGATATAACGCCATTAAACCGACCCCGAAGTCTGCTAAACACGAGATCGCAATGACCCAACCAGCATTTAACCGCGTTTTTAATGTGTTATTTCTTTGCACCGCCAATTCAGCACGCAGCATCATGTCGGAAGGCCTGCTCAATGTACTGGGGCATGGGCGTTTTAATGCCTATAGCGCAGGCACGCATCCCAGCGGGCAAATCAGCCCATACGCCATTGAGCTACTTCAGTCACTAGGCTATGACACCCACGGTTTACACTCTAAATCATGGAGAGAATTTGAAGGGCACCTCGCTCCACAGATGGATATCGTGATTACCGTCTGTGATAAAGCCCATGGAGAAATATGCCCTAGTTGGCCTGGCCACCCCATCAGCGCACACTGGGGCTATGAAGACCCGCATGGTGAAACCGAAGCTGAAAAACACGCCTCATTTTGCAAAATATTTGCCCAAATCAAACGCCGGATTGATTTACTCGTTAGCCTGCCCTCAGAAAAACTAGAGCATTTAACGCTCAATAGCACCGTGCAGGAAATCGGCAAAATTTAAGTCCATCAATAAACAGATCAATTCCGCCCGCGCATGGCCGCCTCTTGAGACAAAGCCAGTAAAGTACGCTGTGTAGCCAAAATAGCAGGCATTAACAGCAAGAGCTCATCGCACAAACGGGTAGTGGTTTGGCTAAGCTCAGCACTCAGCCAATCGCACGCTCCCGGCGTTTGAGCTTTAAGCAAAGGCGCAGGCAGCACATTCAGTAGTAAATCCGGATGTAAAAAACGAATACCGTGCGCAGCGCGAAACAAAGCCTTCACAATCGCCTGCCGCTGCTGCCCGCCATCTGCCACTACTGCCGTTGTATCAGCGATATCATCCATTCGATCAAATAAGCTATACAAGGTGCGCTGGCAACGCTGAATCAATTCAAAACTCGCTCCACTTTGCTCACACTCACTTGCTGCTGCCGAAATCAATCCCCGCATCGTTACAAGCCGTGTATTAAAGCGCCCGAGCGCCACTCCCATATCCAGCGGTACACGCCGCGCAATATGGCTATAAATCAGCGCCGATTCACGCAAATTATCCGACAATAAAAAGCGCCAATGATCCAGCGCGCGCTGCGGAAATAAAGACGCCGCCATCATCGCAATCAAGGAGCCCAAAGCCACATTGGCCGTGCGCCAAAGCGACTCATCCACCGTGCCATCCCCTACCCCCGCCACAATCACCAGCGTAATACCCACGGTCAGTGCGGTATAACCCGCCTTATCAATCGCATGATAGGCGCTTAATAAAATCACCAAAGACATCCAGCTAAAAGCAAGCAAGGGCGAAACGCCATAGAGAGCCAAAGCCAACAAGCCCGCCAGCGCGCCCACCGTGGTCCCCACCGTCCGTTGCCTCGTCTTTTGCGCCACCGCCCCCAAATGCGGCACATTGCCCAGCATCACCACAATCGTCACCAGCATCCAGCTACCGTGCTGAATAGGGAAACTCAGATTAATCACCAGCCCAAAAATAAAAGCCAAAGTCACCCGCAACGCATGAATCTGGCGATGATGCTGGTAAAGAAACAAAGGATTTTTTACCGCGCGCCACGGCGCAGTCAGGATTCGAGCTAGCTTCATAAGCCTTACTATAACAAAGCAAGCTATGAATAGAGAAGCTGGCGCGATTTATCGCTCTGGCGCACGACATAAATTACACCATTCACAAACGAAGCTTTTCAAAGGATCTGGCATTCCTGATATTAAGCAGCCCCAGCAATAAACAGCGCCCCTGCAAACGATAGCGAGCATAAAAAAACGCGAGTGGCAGAATGCCACATCGCGTTTATTCAAAAATCATACACTTAGATCCTTAAAATACTTTGCTTGCTTTAATGCCGTAAGGATAATTACCTTCACACATGCTAGGCTGACTGCGCTTTTCAGTGCGGGTATACATCCCTGATAAGGTTTTGGCATTCAAATCCAGATTAAGATCTTGTGACCATGTCATTAGACCAACACCACTGCCATTATCAAATGCTTCAGATTTAAAATCATTCAGTACTATTTTTCCAGGATAATTAACTGCAATATCTGCAATCTTACTGCCATCCCAAACTCGGTAAATCCCCTGCCCATTAGCCTCTGGCTTAAACAGCCAAGTAAAACCTACAGTTGAACCTACTAAATTATAATCACACATAGTTCGAACAGGCTCGGATTTACTTTGCTGACCAGTTAATACCCCGGTCCACATATCGTAGCTACCATAGCGCTTACCATTTTTACGTGCGCCAACAATATCGTAAGTGCGCTTTTCTTCCAGCTGCAACTTACCCACATCATTAAAATCCTGATTTAACGTTTCTCGTTTTACATAACCCAGCTTAGGAATATGCCAGCGTTTTTCAGTCCAAATACTGCGCCCAGTTCCCCATTTATTTTTATAGCTGGCATTTATTTTTTCTTCAGAAACACACGCAACTAAAGTGCCAAATTTAGTGGCAACAGATTCACGGCCTAAGAATTGATATTCAGATTTAAGGCTTTCTGACCCAATAGCACCGCCAAACCAATCAGCACTTACTGTGCGATTGTGTTCAAAGCTTTTAGGCTGATCTTTTACCAAATCTTCAATCAGCATTTCGCTGGTTGCACTCGCAGCAACACGTTTTTTCAACCAATAATTTTCTTTGCCATTTGGATCTGTTGCTACTTCAGACCAGCCCAGTACTTTTTTACGATCTGGCGAAGAATAATCCATAGCCAAAATAGTTAATGGATATTTAGTAGTCTCAGCATAATTCGTTGAATCTTCATTAATAATATATTCACTTGGTGTTTGTAATACCGATTCACCATCCACAGTTACAGCCTTGGTGCTAGCATCAAAATAATGTTTATACGTTCCACCAGTCCAGCCTTCAACAAATTTCTCTGCACCTGACCAGTCAATTTTTTTACGCCCATCCCAAGTAAAAACAGCCAAATCGCCTTCAGCGCTATCGGTCACTTTTAAATCAGCAGGCAAAGACAATGAAGCAATACATTGGCCTAATGTTTCTTTAGCTGGATCAACCGTCACAACAGGTGTTGTCGCTGCGCCAGGTGCATCATCACCACTGCCGCCACAAGCGGCTAAGACAAACGCTGCAGAGATAGCAAGGGCCATTGCACTATAAGGAATATTTTTCATCTTAACCGCTTATCGAGAAAATTTTGAGTAAGGCTTGAATTATCTCAAATAATGTTTTGTAAGTATATGACGTTATGCTTTACTACTGCTTTTTGTCAAAATCCCCTGAAAATTTTGCATAAAATGCCACACAGCGCGCCTATCTTCGGCGGCTCGATAATATAGTAAGCTGCTTCACCTCAGGCTTGCGCTAACTCATCAACCTTAACCAAATACAAAAGCGTAAAAGCAATAATCATCACCACTCGAAAAGCAGATTGCTGGCCATTCCAGATTTCAGATTGCCACATTAAGAACCACTCTCCACCTATTGCAATAAACCCAAGGAACCACAAAATAATGCCGAGGGTAAGCCCCACAATAGCAAGCCCCTTCGCCTTATTAAAAGCAGCAATATCTTTAATTGCCATCAGCAAACGAAAGCCCCCTGCCCAACATAAAATAGCCACTACCCATTCAATAAAAATCAAAAGATGATATGCAGCACGATGTACAACAGGCGATTCAATAGATCGCCACATCACGCTATTATCAGGGAAAGTGGTATCCATTTTTAAAACATGATTTACAAATCGATAATTAGACTGGTAATCCATTAAATTATTAAGCGCCACTAAAGAAACAAAAAATGCCACCGCCCAAACAAGGGCAATTTTTGAGAGTCTGGTATACATTGAATCCTCGGGAATCAGGCGAAAAGAAAGTGTCTTAAACAAACTGAAGACGTACTCAGTTTACCTTCGCCAAGGATAAAAACATAGGCTGTAGGAATTTTTTGTAATCAAACAGAAAGGAATAAGCAGATAGGCACTAAGCACCTAAAAATGAACTACTTGGCAGAAATATGCCGAGAAATAACAGACGCAAAAAAACCCTGACAATTCAGGGTTTGATTGGGCTTCTTGGCGGAGAGAGGGGGATTCGAACCCCCGACAGGTTTTCACCTGTGGCCGCTTTCCAGGCGACTAACTTAAACCACTCATACATCTCTCCGCGAGAAGAGGCCGAATAATAATCAAGTTAGCGGGAGTGCGCAAGCCCTTGGACGGATTATTTTTCATTTTCTTTGAATTTTTTCTACCCATCCACCCTACTTTGCTTAACAAACATCAATATTTATTATAAATATCAAACAATTAGCAAAATTCAATACGTTTAAATAGAATCAAAGAAGCAAAAAAACTTAATTGATTAAACCACTCAGACCACAACTCAATTGACATATATACCGCAGCAAGCAATCGCCACAAAATAATTTTGTCACGCTTCACCTTCCCCACTCCAAGCAAAACAAAACCCACGCAAGGTGGGTTTTGTCAGCGCTTACTGCTTTATACCTACCTTAACCCACAACTGGGATTTTGCCGATTTTAGCTTGCCAGATTTTGGGTGCGGTGGCGTGCACCGAGATGCCTTGCGAATCGACCGCCACGGTAACGGGCATATCAACAACGTCGAACTCGTAAATGGCTTCCATGCCCAGATCAGCAAAGCCCACCACACGGCTCGCTTTGATGGCTTTGGAGACCAGATACGCTGCGCCGCCTACGGCCATTAAATACACTGACTTGTGCTTTTTGATCGCCTCTAAGCCTGCAGGGCCACGCTCTGCCTTACCGATCATGCCTAAGAGCCCGGTTTCGGCCAGCACTTGTTCGGTAAATTTATCCATGCGCGTGGCGGTGGTTGGGCCGGCTGGGCCGACGATTTCATCACGCACTGGGTCTACCGGGCCAACGTAGTAAATAAAGCGGCCCGTAAAATCGACTGGCAGTTTTTCACCTTTATTGAGCATATCCACCATGCGCTTGTGCGCGGCATCGCGGCCGGTGAGCATTTTGCCGTTGAGGAGCAGCGTTTGGCCGGGTTTCCAGCTAGCGACATCCTCACGCGTTACGGTATTCAGATCAATGCGGATCGATTCTGCCGATGGAGTCCAGGTTACATCTGGCCAGTCTTCCAGCTTCGGCGCTTCCAGCACAGCCGGGCCGCTGCCATCCAAGGTGAAATGCACATGGCGAGTGGCAGCACAGTTTGGGATCATGGCGATTGGCAAGCTGGCGGCGTGGGTTGGGTAGTCTTTGATTTTGACGTCCAGCACGGTGGCAAGGCCACCCAAGCCTTGTGCGCCGATACCCAATGCGTTTACTTTTTCGTACAGCTCGATGCGCAATTCTTCGCTACGTGTTTGTGCGCCACGCTCGATTAGTTCTTGAATGTCGATGGATTCCATCAACGCTTCTTTGGCCATCAACATGGCTTTTTCTGCCGTGCCGCCAATACCAATCCCTAGCATGCCTGGCGGACACCAGCCTGCGCCCATTTGCGGCACGGTTTTGAGTACCCAATCCACAATCGAATCAGAAGGATTGAGCATGGCGAATTTAGATTTATTCTCTGAGCCGCCGCCTTTAGCCGCGATATCGACATGGACTTTATCGCCCTCAACGATCTCGTAATGAATCACGGCGGGAGTATTGTCTTTGGTGTTTTGGCGCTTGCCAGCCGGATCTTGCAAGATAGACGCACGCAGCTTGTTATCTGGATGCAGATAGGCGCGGCGCACGCCTTCGTTGATCATATCGGTGAGGCTCATGGTCGCATCGGCCCATTGCACATTCATGCCGACGCGTACAAAACAGGTGACGATGCCGGTATCTTGGCAAATAGGGCGGTGGCCTTCGGCACACATGCGGCTATTGGTCAGGATTTGCGCGATGGCATCTTTTGCTGCGGGCGATTCTTCTTTTTCATATGCCACGCCTAAAGCCTGGATGTAATCCTTAGGGTGGTAATAGCTGATGTATTGCAGGCTGTCGCTGATGCTATCAATTACGTCTTGCTGACGGATGGTTGTCATCTTCTGGCTCCCAGTGGTTTTATAGGATGCCCCAATTGTAGCGCATGAGCGAGCTAGACAATATTGGCGCAAACAGCCAGCTCAACGTTTAGATCAATATCATCTAGTTGCAACAGAGTTCAATTACAATAGCTTTTATTACTCTTACACTACAGACCATACTATGCTTGATCGTCACTCTGGCGTTGCCCTCTGGCGACAAATTGAAGATTCACTGGCTCGCGATATTAGTAATAAAATCCTGCGTGATCGCATGCCCAATGAAACCGAGCTGGCAACGCAGTTTGCTGTCAACCGCCATACTATCCGGCGCGCATTACAAGCACTTGAATCACGCGGCTTAGTCAGAATTGAGCAAGGCCGTGGCACCTTTGTGCAAGAAGAAATGATTGATTACCAGCTTGGTCGCCGCACACGTTTTTCGCATAGCTTACAAAAGCAGCAACTAGCCGGGCAAAGCCGGGTGCTGCAAACGAAGACCGAGCCCGCCAATCAGGATATTTGCTTGCAACTTGGCATTGCCGCAGACAGCCATGTTTTGCATATCGAGGCGCTGGATATTGTGGATGATCGAGTGGTGGGCGTTTGCCACCAGTATTTCCCCCTGCCGCGCTTTCAGGGCTTTGAAGCTTTCTACTGTAGCCAGCCCAACACCAATTTAGCGCTTAAAGCGTTTGGAATTGACTTTTGCCAGCGCAAATCATCGCGAATCAGCGCCCGTCTGCCGGAAAGCGGCCAGGCGCAACTATTATCACAAACCAAATTTCAGCCGCTTCTTTGCGTAGAAAGCGTTTACAGTGATGCAGACAGCCAGATTATTGAATATGGCATTACCCATTTCACCGGCGATGCGGTGCAAATTTACTTAGAAGCCGAAACTTTTTAAACCGATGCCCATGACACCCAAACCCTTACGCCGATTTATTGCCCTAAGCCACGCATTAGGCTGGATGGAAGACGCTAGCCTGCCGTTTTTGCAAGCCACACTAGGGCCAGCTGCAATACAGACAAGTGAAGAAGCAATCTGTATCGACGCAAGCCTTGATGCAAAAACACTTGAAATCGCTCTGGAGCAGGCCGCAATCAAGATGCGAGATGCTGGGTGGATTACAGGCTGGCGTAAAGAACGCTATACCGTATTTGCAAATGATGCAGCCGGTAGTTTGGATTTGGGCCAGCCGCTATTTACGCTGGAGCGCGCCGCATTTCGCCGCTTTGGCCTCACCAGCCGCGCCGTGCATATCAATGGCTACACCACTAAGGGCGAGCTATGGATTGCCCAGCGCGCCAGCAATAAAGCCATCGACCCCGATAAGCTCGACAACCTCGCCGCAGGCGGGATCTCGGCAGGTGAAAACATCTGGGATTGTGTGATCAGAGAGCTAGCCGAAGAAGCGGGCATTCCTGCCCAGCTTGCGAGCCAAGCCGTTTCTAGCGGCAGCCTGCGCACCACTCGCAGCGAGGCCGATGGCTGGCATGATGAAATCATCTACACCTATGATTTACAGCTACCCGATGATTTTGTGCCTAAAAATACTGATGGCGAAGTCGCAGGCTTTCAGCGCTGTAGTTTTGAGCAAATCGAAGCTATTTTGCCAAGAATGACGCTCGATGCGGCGGTGGTGACGCAGGCGTTTTTGGCACAACAAACACGGCGTTAATCTACGTTAAGGTCTAACTCATCTAAAAGCGTCGATGGCGGTAAGAAGGCTTTCCAGAATGCCGCATCATATTTCCACCATGCATGCCCGCCCATTGGCGCAATGCCGCCATTAACCTGATAATAATAAGCAGGCTTTAATTCCATAGAAAACAAAGAAGCGGTTATTTCATTGGGGATAATAAAATCGGCAGACAAAGCACCCATATAAGAAAAAAACAAATCCTCACTAGAGCCTGTTTTTAAAAAAACAGCAATGGCATCGGGGAATTCATTTAATAAAGCAATACATTTATGTGCTCTGCGCAAGCTTAAGCCACCATTCCCCACATACACTTTAATCGCCTTCCCAAACTCACCCTCAAACCGGCCAAGATTCACAAATAACTCATTGCCATCAGGCCATGGCGCACCAATATAATCAAAAGGTTTGCTCATCCATATATCCAGATCATCACGTAAAACAATGGCATCTGTTTGTAAAATTAAAATAAAATCAAAGTTTGCAAAGCGCTCATAAAAAGAGCTGCTAAGTAGCAATCGGTTATAGGCGGCAATGCTGGCAAAGCAATCATCTGCAAAAAAAACAAAACCAAGTAAAGGGTATCGGGTGCGATAATAATCACAGACCAGAGAGTTTGGTGCAATAAAAAAAGCTTGCCTATTTGCTAAAGAGCGTAAAGAAAAATCTAAAGAATATTCTTCAATAGCAGACAAGCTGCTTTTATAAAGAGGAATCAAAACAATCAATGGCTCGCTCATTAAATTATCCTAATGATTAATCGTGCCAGGAAAATGAATATCCAGCGTTTCGGTAGCAAAGCTCAGCATTTGCCGTACACTATAATCGCCATGAAACTGCTTAAGCGCCAATTGATGACGAGCCAAACGCCCCTCTTCTCCCCCTTTTTTAAATAAAGTATTGGCACGGGCCACAACCGCCTGAGGATCAATAATATCGGCGGGGGAATAAAACACAATATGCTCGCGTGGAATTAAAGCAACTGGCGGCAAGAATTGCAATGAAGCAGGCACAATCGGAATACCGCCAGTAATCAGCGCATCAAAAATACGAATCGGCACATCATTTAATACAGGTGCAATCCAGTGCGAAGTATGTGCGGTCCATTCTTTTAGGCGATCAAGCGGGCTGCGCTCGTGAAATGAATGGCTGCTAAAACCAATGGAAGGATAATGCTTATTTAATGTGGATATCATCTGAATTCTAAAACTAAACTGCGCATAGGGGATATGCATGCCCAGCGGCGCTTCCGATCTATCTGCACTTAAAATATAAGGTAAATTTTCTTTTAAAAAAAGGCCAGACCATTGCACCGATGAGCAATACACAGGGCCAGCAATTAGCCAATTATAGCGGCTTAATAAATATAAATTCTCATGATGAGCGGGTGTATAAATATCGGTATGTGCAGCTAAAAAAGTACTAACATCCAGCCAATGATGATTGTCCCAATCCCATGCAATAAAGCAGCTATTTGTGCAGACTTCAAAAAAACTTGCATACGCCGCTTTAAGCGCTGGTGTGCCCACATCATTATTATTAATAATAATAATACAACCCTCTAACTGCGCCTGTTTATCAGCAAAAGATTGGGCATCTGTTGCAATAAAAAAATCTTTAGGCAGAATATCCACTTTTAGCCCATCAATCGTGCATGAAAACCCGGCTAAATTAGCACTTAAATAAACCTGATTAAAACCACGCTGAGCAAAGTTAGCCTTAATCTGGCTAATCCGCGCCGCTTTGGCAGCCGCCAAATGAAAAAAAGTATCGCTCTGCGCAAAGCGCATATATTCACTGACCTGCTGTGCAGGTAAATCAGGGTTGGCGATGCCAGCAAATAATTGTGCAATAGGATTCAATTTTCAGCCTTTTTGAGTTGCATCATCAATAAATTTTTGCATCGTTATCGGCGATTTCTTTCTTAAAATAAGCAATAGTTTCTTTTAAGCCATCTTCTAATGAAACATGTGGCACCCAATCTAATTTTTCTTTAACTAAATCAATATCAGGCTTGCGCTGGCGTGGATCATCTGTAGGCAGGGGTTTATAAATCAATTTAGATTTTGAATACGTAAGGCGTAATACCGTTTCGGCCAAGGCCAGCATGGTAAATTCGCTGGGGTTGCCCACATTCACTGGCCCCGTAAAATCAGCAGGCCCTTCCATCATGCGCAGCATGGCTTCAATTAAATCATCCACATAACAAAAGCTGCGCGTTTGCTGCCCATCGCCAAAAATCGTAATATCTTCGCCCTTTAATGCTTGAACAATAAAATTGCTCACTACCCGCCCATCATTCGGATGCATTCTTGGGCCATAGGTATTAAAAATACGAATCACTTTAATATCTAGCTTATGCTGGCGGTGATAATCAAAAAATAAAGTTTCTGCGCAGCGCTTCCCTTCGTCGTAACAGCTACGAATACCAATTGGATTAACTCTGCCCCAATAGGCTTCTGGCTGAGGATGGACTTCCGGGTCGCCATATACTTCGCTGGTGGAGGCTTGCAAAATACGCGCTTTCACTCTTTTAGCCAGTCCCAGCATATTAATTGCACCATGCACGCTGGTTTTAGTGGTTTGCACCGGATCACGCTGATAATGCACTGGACTGGCAGGGCAAGCTAAATTAAAAATCTGATTCACTTCCACATAAAGAGGGAAAGTCACATCATGGCGCATCATTTCAAAATGAGGATGGGTAAACAAATGAGCAACATTTCTTTTGCTACCCGTATAAAAATTATCCACACACAGCACATCATCACCACGGGCAATTAATCGATCACATAAGTGAGATCCTAAAAAACCTGCGCCACCCGTTACTAATACTTTATTCATAGCCAGCCCCTATTTAGCGATTTATTTGATGCGCGATTAGCCTGCACTTTGCCCATTTAAATAGGGATTGGTATCTGTTCTTAAAAAACGCCAGCCGGGGTTTTGCACTGCGAGTAAATCAAATAGCTCTACAGCCACCGTATTTTTAAAGAATACCGCCTGCACATAATTAGGCTTTACCATGCCCTGGCTCACGGCCAGATCGGCTTCAGCGGTTTTTGCCAGCGTTTCCTCCCAGATACGATCACCTTCTGTGCAAAAAGCAAATTCACAATCAGGAATATAAACATCCACCATATGCTTAGTCGCTATCCCTCTGATATTTAAACCATAGGCAATTTTCTCTAGCTCTCTGCTTGAGTATTGATAAACATAATTACCTACAGATTCATAATGCGGGCTGCTTGCATCTGAGCGGCTAGGAAAATCAAGCCAAGGATCTTGCGGCTCAATAATAACAATGCCATAGCGAGCCACACGAAAGAATTCATAAATAGCCGCATAGGGGCGGCTCATATGGTGTAACGCTTCTTTGCATAAAACAAAATCAAATGAATCATCTGCAAAGCTTAAAGCTTCTGCGTTTTCTATACAAAAATCAGCAATATGCCCTGCGGCCTTGGTTTGCTTTAAAACGGTATCGTCTAAATCGCTGGCCATGACTTCACGAAAACCTGCTTGCAATAAACGCCAGGCATCGGTGCCCGCACCGTCCCCTACCGTAAGCCAGGAATGATTTTTTAAACTGCCTAATACTTCCAGTACTGGCGAAAGCAAGCGAGTATGCCGCCAATAATTCACCGTGCTGGGAGTCCACCACGAGTCATACAAGGTGCGATGATGTGAATCAGCCATAAACTCAGACCAATGTTTTTCATGAATTTCATTCATCGACATCGTTATGGGCACCTTATATGGTTTATTGCTTCTTTTCTAAAACAAATAAAATCCCACTATGCTCAAAGTCTTTTCTACCTGGGTAGCGCGCTTGCAATTGCGCTTTAACCTGCTCAGGCACACCGATTTCAAAAATAGGCTGGGCTCGCTGTATAAAAAAGCCGCTACGTTCAACCATTTCAATATAATCATCAAGGAAAAAACGATTGATATGCGGGGAGTTATAAACAAAATATACAATTTCTTTTGCTGTTTCCTGATCCATTTTAGAGCAAAGCAGATCATACAATTCTATGGGCCTAAACAGTAAATGTCCCCAAGGGGGAACGGGCGAGTTGCCAAAACTCCAATGCTCCCCTGCAGCATCCACAACTTCAGGTAAATGATGGCCATTATAAGAAGACCAGATGGGAGCAAACATTGAAAATAATTTTCCGCCTGGTGCCAAGGCCAATTTCATTTTTTCCAATGCCAACGGCAAACGGCCAATATGCTCAAATGCCGCAATAGAGAATATCAAATCAAACTGGGATTCCATTACCGCAGGTAAATCTTCAATATGCCCATAGAAAATATTATATGGTTTATTTAAAAGATGCGGCTCAGCCTGAGCAAATAATATTTTTTCATTATTTTCTACTGGAGGAGTGCCTAAAACATAACCAGTGCTTAATGTTTCCGCCCAGTAATCCAGCTCCTCAAGCGCAGTCCATTGCGCAGCCTCCAGCTCTTCTAATACTAGCCTTGGAGGCAAACTTCCTCCGACTTCTAATACTCGTTTACCTTTAAATCCAATGATTTCTTGAGCAAAGGCAGCGTAATTTATATGATAGCTGAGTCCAAACTCTTCTTGTAAGGCCTTCATTTTTTCTGCATCCATACAGCCTCCTTAAAAAGATGAGTCTTATTTAAAGATCACAAATACGAATAAACATCCAAGCAATCCCAGCTATATTTATGCCCCCATTAACACATAGAAAACATTAATAATTATTGGCTTGGTAATTACTTTCGCAAAAATTCCCCAGCATCGTTATGCCTCCTAGCCGTACAGACTGTACTGTCTTCGTCGGCATGCCTTGCTGGAAAACTTTTGCTCAAGTACTTAACTCTACTTTTTGCAAAACAGTGAGCAAATGTGGGCCACGCCATTCTTGTAGTTTAATTTCAAATGCGCCATTAAACCCATAGCCTGCAGCCCAGCGATTTACATTATCAAAATAGGCTTGAAAAGTTTGATCGGTAATAATATTAACGTGGGTTGGGTCGCGAAAAGCTTCGGGGTGAGGATAGGCAGGGGTAAACGATAAAAACTGCCCGCCTACTTTAAGCACCCGATAAATCTCATTCATTAATTCAACAAAGGCATTTCTACGATGTGGTGCATAAATAATTCGGGGGATATGTTCTAAAAAATCATGCGCGGTTACGTATTCAAAATAATCGCTTTCAAAAGGAATAGGTTCAATCACCAAATCTGCGCGTTTTATATTGGCATCTAAATCTTCCCTCACATCAATTCCGAATAATTCATCGGCATTAAATGGATTTTTGGGTGCAGGCCCGCAGCCCAGATCTAAACTTCGTGTCATATTCTCCCCTTTGCTTGCGCGTATTCTTTCACTATAGGATCTGCATGGCCTGATGTCATTTAATTGACAGCCCTAGTTCATCATTAAATGCGCCAAGCTCTTGAGTTCTCCACACTGCGATGTAAGCACTTTCCAGATTAAGACAAAGCCTTTCAGTATCAAACAAAGCAAAGCTGGCTTTGTTGGCCGTAATTCGGGCTTTAAAAGCAGCCAATCGTGCAGGCTCAGTTGCCAATTGCAGCGCCAGCGCTTCATATGCAGCTAAAGAATCGGTAATCAGCTCTGGCACGCCCATGGCATTGAGCACGCTGCCCGCTACCCGGGATGGGAAGGAATTCCCCATATAAGTTACCACAGGCAGCCCAGCCATCAGGGCATCGGCGGCAGTGGTGTGGGCGTTGTAAGGATGGGTATCTAAAAAGAGATCTGCTTGCCGGTAACGAGCCAGATGGTCTTCTACCAGCGGCACCCGGCTGGCAAACACCAGCCGATCAGGATTCACGCCTCTTGCCTCAGCTTCTTTGCGTAAATTGCGCTGTGATGCGTCGCCACGCGACATCAGCCATAGCACGCTGCCCGGCACTTGTGTAAGCAGCCGCATCCACACATCAAATACGGTGGGCGATATTTTGTAATCGTGGCTAAAAGAGCAAAACACAATGCCGCGATCGGGCAAGCCGCATTCACTGCGTGTGGGGGTACGATCAGAAATTTGCACGCTACTGTCAGTAGGCAGATAAGTATCTGGCAGGTAAACCACTTTTTCGGTGTAATACTGTTGTTGTTCGGGCGGGATGATATAGCGATCGGCAATAATATAATCAATATAATCAGCGCCCATTGTGCCGGGATAGCCCAGGTAATTCACTTGAATAGGGGCAGGCCTAAAGGCCAGAATATCGCTGCGGGTGTCCGATGTATAGCCGCCCAAATCAACAATAATATCGACTTCCATATTGCGCAGCATTTGTGCTACTTGCTCCGAGCCCATATCCCGCACATCAATAAACTGATCAAACGCTTTAATCATCCGCGCGCGTAAGCGGCTTTCATCATCAATACCCAGCGAAATTGCAATCGTTTCAAAACGGGATTGATCATGATGCTCAAATACACCCGCCATTAAATGGCCAACAGGGTGCTCACGCAAATCGGGGGATAGATAAGCCAATTTAATTTTCTTATGCCGATATCGCTCACCCTGCCATAAAGATTTGGCATTTTTAGGGCAGTATTGATCGGCAAATATTTTAGCTGCCAATAAATGATCGGCCGCATTATCAGAGGCCGACATAAAGGCCAGCGATTTACAAGTGCGCTCGCCTTTTCTGATTCCCTCAACAATGCGCTGGGTCATCACATCAAAATTTGTCCAGTCGCAAATATGCATGCGCTCGTAAAACAACAAACCCAAACCATAGTTATACGTAGGATCAAGTTGAATAAGCCGCTCAAAAATAGCAATGGCCTGCTCGCTCTGCTTGAATTCGGTTAGCAAAATACCGCTATTGCCTAAGGCTGCCACGTGATCTGGATTAATTCTTAATATCTGCTGAAATCTTTCCAGCGCTTCCAAATGCCGGTACATACTTCTGAGCAATACACCGCTATTGAGTAATACACTGACATCATCGGGCTGCATTTCTAAAGCAAGATCAAAGCTTTTTAATGCATCCTCCCGATTACCCATGCTTTGTAAGACAGAGCCATATAAATACCTGAGCGGTGCAAATTTTGGGGCCGCAGCGATTCCGCGCCCGCTTAATTGCAATGCCAGCGGCTGATCGCCCGAATTAAGCGCAATTAAACCTAAGGAATAAAGCGCCGCGGCATTGTTTGAATCTTCATCAAGAATTTCAATAAATAACTTACCTGCAGCGGCTATCTCACCTTGATTTTGTAATTCAATCGCATGGATTAGTTTGTCAGCAACAGGCATTTTTATGCTCTTTTTAGCAAGATCAATAAAGCGAAATACACCATTAAGGCTCTCTGATGGCTTCTTCCATCGCCTTAGTCAGTGGCCAGATCAGATAGGAAATCACCGATCGTTTACCCACTACAATTTCTGCAGAAACCGTCATACCCGGTAATAAACGCGATTTTCCTGTCATCATTTTTAGTTTATTCGGCCCTAAATTGATATGGGTAATATAAAAAGCATCTGCACCACGCGGGGCGGTTTCATTGCGAAATGAATCTTCACTAATAGTGCGCACTTTTCCTTCTAACATGCCGTGCTTTTGAAAAGGAAAAGCATCTAATTTCATATGCACCGGATCGCCTTCTTTAATATAGCCAATATCCAGTGAATCAATTTTTGCCTCGACCTCAAGCACCGCGCCCAAAGGAACCAGCGTAAACATTTGCTCGGCTTCTTTTAAAATAGAGCCTTGCGACAATTTGGCAATATCCAGCACAACTGCATCCACAGGCGAGACCAGCGACACCATTTTTCTGCGTTTATCTGATTTTTGTAATTGCTCATTCAGGCCATCGCGCTCCCGCGTGGCAGCCAGCATGTCTTCCATTACTTTTTGCCGCCAGCCTTTAGAAAAGGCCATCTTCTCGGCCTGTAAAGCGCCCTGCTCTTTTAATATCTCGTACTCTTTATTTTGCACCAAGCCTAAATCACGCTCGATTTCTAAACGCCGGTCCCTTACCTCCAGCAGGCGCAGCTTGGAATCGTATTGCTGTACAACCGCTTTTTCCTGCATCGATTCAATTTCAACCATCGATTTAAGCCGCTTAGATAACACTTGAAAATCATGGCGGTTCGATTGCAGCGATGCGCCTAAGCGGGCGAGGTTCTGATCTATTTTGGCGGCTTGTGCCCGAAAATTAGCTTGCCGCTCACCTAAAATTTGAGCTTGCAAAATCGTATCTGCATCGGTATTGGCATTACTTGTGGCTTTGCCGCTCAGCTCGGATTGCAAGCTCGCAATTTGCGTTTCCAGGCTTTGTAAGCGGGAGCGCAGCTGGGCGTCATCCGCCTGGGCAAAAGTAGGATCAAGCGTGGCCAGCAATTGCCCTTTGCGCACCACCTGGCCAACGCGCACTTCAATACGCTGAATAATCGATGTTTCAAAAGGCTGAACCACAATATTAGGCGAAGGATTAACCAGACGCCCCTGCGCCACCACTACTTGCTCTACTTCAGAAAAATTGGCCCATAGCAAAAAACTAACAAAAGAGAGCAATAAAACCAGCATGGTGCTGCGCACATAAAACGGCAGCTGCCTCTGCTCGATTTCATCGGCATCAGGCAAAAAATCAACCGCAGCTGAATCCTTTTTGCCTTTCTTTTCTACAGGTGGCTTGTTTGCTGATGCCATAGATGTTGGTATGTCTCGCAGCGGGTTAAGAGTTCTTCATGGCGGCCGCTATCCATCAGCTGGCCCTGCTGCATCACCAAAATGGTGTGTGCATTCACCAAAGTAGAGAGGCGGTGAGAAATCATGATCACCGTTCGCCCCACCGCAATTTTGGATAGATTACGGATAAAAATCGCTTCGCTTTCCGGGTCCAGCGCGCTGGCGGCTTCATCCAGTATCAAAATACGGGGCTTTGCAAGCAACGAGCGTGCAATCGATAAACGCTGCTTTTGCCCGCCAGATAAATTAGATGCGTTTTCTTCCAGCATGGTGTCGTAGCCCTGCGGCATACGTTCGATAAACTCGTCTGCGCCAGCGGCTTCTGCTGCGGCTACAATTTCTTCAAATGAGGCATCGGGCTTGGTCACAATTAAATTTTGCCGCACCGTGCCACGGAACAAAAAGTTCTCCTGCAGTACCACGCCAATTTGCCGCCGTAAATGCGGCAATTCAATTTCACGCGCGTCCATGCCATCAAAGCGAACAATCCCACCCTGCAAAGGATAAAGCCCCTGAATAAGCTTGGTCACCGTGGTTTTACCCGAGCCACTGCGCCCCACAATCCCCACCACAGCACCAGAAGGAATCGTAAAGCTGGCGCTGTTTAATGCCGTGGCAGTGGCACCGGGGTAGCGAAAACTCACTTCATCAAACACAATTTCACCGACCAGCTGCGGCCGTAAACCGCCAGCCCCAACCCGGCCTTCTGATGGACGATTCATTACCTCGCCCATCATCCGCACCGATAGCGCTGTTTCCTGATATTCATTCACCAAACCAACAAGGGCAATCAAGGGCTGCACCACGCGGCTAGACATCATTTGAAACGCAATCAGCGCCCCCACTGTCAGCGTTTGATCAAACACATCCTGGGCACCAATCACAATCACCACCACCGGCAAGAGTTTGCCTAGAAAATCAGTAATTGCATTACCAATAATCGAAATCTGCCCCACTTTAAAATGTAAGGTAATGGCTTCCGCCGAAAGCTGATCCCAAGTGCGGCGCTGTTTGGGCTCAATCGCCAGCGCTTTTACCGTGCGCATACCGTGAATAGTTTCGACCATCATGGCTTGCCGCTGGCCTTCGGCAGAATAAAGACTATTTAAGCGGCGCTGATAGGTAGGCACCATTGCTGCAACCACGCAGGCAATCAAAGCAGCAAATAACAAAACAATCATCGCTAATTTGCCCGAATACGAAAATAAAATAGGCAGAAAAATAAGCAATGACATCAAATCAAGCGCAGTAAAAAACAATCGGCCAGTAAGAAAACTGCGGATTTTCTCCAGCTGCTGCATATGCCGGGAAACCACACCGGCTGAATTGCTTTCAAAATAATCAATCGGTAAAGAAAGTAAATGCCCGAATACACGCCGGGTAAGCCGCATATCTATTTTATTGGTTGCGGCTAAAGTTAGAATCTGGCGTAAAAAACCAAAGGCAGTATCAAATAAAAGCGCCAGCACAATTCCTGCGGCAAGCACCCAAAGTGTAGACAGGCTTTGGTGAGTCAGTACTTTATCAATCACCAGCTGAAAGAAAATCGGCGACGCAAGCGATAAAAACTGCATCACAATCGCGGCAATAAAAATATCGCGAAAAGCACTTTTTTGCTTGGCAATTTCCGGAAGAAACCAGGTTAATCCAAAGGGTTGATCAGGGTCTGCCAGCTTATGCTCACGCTTGGCAAAAAACACCTCACCGGCCCAACGATTACAAAATGTGGCCTCGTCTTCCAATATCACCGTAGATTGGCTGGCCATCGGATCGATCAGGGCCACTTTCACCCCTTCCTCGCCATCAGAGCGAACCCCCACCACAATCACAGCATGATCAAATGCCGTGCGGGCAATCAGAGGAAACACCCCGCCTTGAGCAATTAAGCCCGCCCAAGTGAGCTTATCGCTTCTGGCTTTCAGGCCAATATCATTGGCAATACGTAATAAAACAGGATTACCGGGTTCTTCATTACCCAAAGCATATTCATCAATCAAACGCTCAGGATTAATCTGTAAACCATGATGCTGAGCAATGGCTGCCAAACATTGGATCACAGTATGCAGTGGTTTTTCTGACATTATAAAGGAGAGTCTTTATATAAAATGGGCCAATCAAACGAAGATATCGTTATTTTTATCATAAAGGCGCTAAACGCGTTTTACCTGCAAAGTGCGCTTTAAAGGCCAGCGCTGCGGGCAGCATAAAAGACATAGCGATAAGCAAGGCGTTTTTATATTAATACTTATAGCGTCTTAATCAGTATAACGTAGCAAATGCGGCATAGGCTTTATTTTTAGCGCCATTAAATATTTAGCACCAGATACGAATAAAAATATTAATTTACATAAAAAAACGGGCAAGACCATTGCGGCCTTGCCCGTTTTTTAGCAGCGAACCGCTCGTTTACTTGATAGCCAGAATACCGGCATCCGCAGCACTCGCCAGACCATTCAGGCGTAATCTCTGCTCAGCAGAAACCAGAGAGTCACCCGCAGATTCGATCAGCTTGCCATTCGCATCAAATTGCTTCATTAGATCGCTCATTTGGCCAATATGACCTGCCCCCGCATCGGCCAAACCCACCTCTGCAGTAAGATGAACCTGCAATTTGCTTACATCCGCAACTGCACCTTGTTTTTCGTTTTCCTCAAAGGCAGAAATGGCCTGTACCAAATCAACCACTCTTGTGCGCATATCCGGCTCGGCCACCGTGGCAGCAGCAGGATTATCTGCCACAAACCAAACATCAGCCGCGGCATGGCTTGTTCCATCGGTGCGTTGGTAAGTCGATTTCAGCCCGATAAAGTTGCCGTTATCTTTCTCTGCCGTCTTGCTCACATCCAGATTAAGCTTGGCAATATCAAGCGAAGCCAAGGTCTTCAGCTCTGCAACCTGGCTTACCCCATCGGCATTTTCATCCAACCAGACACGCAGATCATTAAAGCCATCATCGTGAAGATCAACCGTACCATCCTGATTACTATCCAGCTCGGCCAGTGCCGCATAACCATCGGCGGCCTTGTCTCCGCTGCTCAGCACCGTGGATGTACCAAACAGCTCTTTACCGTCGTTGATCATGCCATCCTGATTACGATCCATTACCAGCAAGCCGTCTCCTTTGCCAACCCAGCCAGTATTGGTTTTATGGCCAGTTGCGTACAAGTCAAACTGAACACCATCTGCAATGCTTGCCGTGCTGACCCCATTACCATCCAAGTCCAGAATCAGCGGGCTACCTAAGGCCAAATGAGAAATCTGCTCGGTTGTAAACGCCCCAATCTGGGAAGAAGTCATCACCATCACTTGCGTGGTGGTCATGGCGGCAACCTGATCCGTTGTAAACGCCTGAATCTGGGTGGTTGTAAACTCAACAATCTGCACGGTGGTCAGCGCAGCAACCGCACTTGTCTTCAGAACAATCAGATCTGTTGTTTCAAGCGCAACAATGCCGCTCGTCGTTAAGGCCTTAATCTGTGTTGAGGACAAGGTAGCCGTCTGTGCAGTTGTCAGCGCCACTACCTGTGCCGATGTCAGCACATTGATTTGCTTGGTCGTCAAGGCCGAGAAGGCCGTTGTGACAAGAGCAGCAAAGTCTGTGGTTTGCAGCGCGGCAACATTATTTGTTGACAAGGCCGCTACCTGATTCGAATTCAATACCGCAGCCTGTACAGCGGTCAGGGCCACAATCTGATCGGTTGTAAAGCCTGTTGCAAAGCTTGCGGCGGTTAATGCGCCCACCTGATCGGTAGTGAAATTAGCAACCTGTGTCGTAGTCAGCGCAGCCACTTGCGACGTACTCAGGGCCGCAATGCCGCTGGTTTTAAGCACGATCAGATCGCGGGTTTCAAGCGCTGCCACACTGGTGGTTGAAAGCGCGGCAATTTGCGATGAAGACAGCGTTGCAGCCTGATCAGTCGTAAGTGCAGCAGCCTGATCGGTAGTGAATACCCGCACCTGCGCCGTGGTCATGGCTGCGACAGCTGTAGTGGTCAATACCGCCAGATCACGCGTTTCCAGCGCAGCGATATTGGTGGTTGAAAGCGCGGCCACTTGTCTGGATGTCAACTCAATGGCTTGGGCAGTGGTGAGCGCCGCTGCTTGATCGGTCGTCATGCCCACCAAAGAGCTGGTCGTTAAGTTAATCACCTGATCCGTCGTCAGTTTGGACACTTGATCTGTTGTCAGTGCTTTGACTTGTGCGCTGGAGAGTGCAGCAATGGCCAGCGTGCTGATCACGGCCAGATCGCGGGTTTCAAGGGCGGCAATATTGGTGGTACTCAACGCCGCTACTTGGCGAGAGGTAAGCACCGCCGCTTGCGCCGTTGTCAGGGCCGCAACTTGTTCGGTGCTTAAGCCAAGCAAGGAGCTGGTCGTCAGCACAAGCGCCTGATCCGTCGTCAGATTCGCGACTTGAGCGGTGGTCAGTGCTTTCACTTGATTACTTGAAAGCACGGCCACTGCGGCTGTGCTCAATACCGCGAGATCACGGGTTTCGAGGGCGGCGATATTGTTAGTCGATAGCACGGCGACTTGGCGGGTCGTCAAGACTGCTGCCTGAGCGGTTGTCAAGGCAACAACTTGATCAGAAGTTAAGCCACTGGCTACCGCAGCCGTGCTCAGTGCAATCACCTGATCGGTCGTCAGATTATTCACCTGCGCCGTGGACATGGCATTCACTTGCGCAGTGTTCAGGGCGGCAATGCCGCTCGTGCGCAATACCACCACATCACGAGTTTCAAGCGCAGCCACACTGGTCGTTGAAAGCGCTGCAATTTGCGATGACGACAGCGTTGCGGCCTGATCAGTCGTAAGTGCAGCAGCCTGATCGGTGGTAAATACCCGCACCTGCGCCGTGGTCATGGCTGCGACAGCTGTAGTGGTCAATACCGCCAGATCACGCGTTTCCAGCGCAGCGATATTGGTG